>DJNB01000101.1:8953-9093 GCA_002435545.1 Lachnoclostridium sp. UBA6475 | reverse complement strand
AAGCTGTAATGACATGCTCGCAAACATTCGCGGCCTGATCATGGAAGTGGAATCCGTTTACGATACCCTGAGTGTATCACTGAACAAAGTAAATACCTCTTCCACCACTTTCTCAGAGACGACAAAAGACATCCAGTCGA
>DJNB01000101.1:8319-8887 GCA_002435545.1 Lachnoclostridium sp. UBA6475 | reverse complement strand
AAATTGGGGTCGGCGAACAGACGGAAAGCGCTACCGATTGTCTGAATGAAATGGACAGTTTGTTTACAAAGATCAATGTCGTAAATCATAATACAAATGAGATCGGAAGTATCGCCGCTTCTACACAGGTAGCGATCAATTCCGGATTAACCAGCATGGATAATCTGAATGCGAAGACGAAATCGACGACAGACATTACCGACAGCGTCATCCAGACGATCAAGGAATTGTCCGTGCATTCCAAAAACATCGGTCAGATCGTCAACAGTATCAACGACATCGCCGAAGAGACAAACCTGCTTTCCCTGAATGCTTCGATTGAAGCTGCCAGAGCAGGTGCTGCCGGCAAGGGATTCTCTGTTGTAGCAACACAGATCCGTAAGCTGGCTGACCAGTGTCTTGCTTCTGCCGGTAAGATTTCCAATATCGTTACAGAGATTACAGAAGCAACAAAAGAAGCCGTAAGCACTGCACAGACCGCAGAAGAGATTGTCGATGAGCAGGTAGAAGCCGTTGCAGCAACCGCTCACTCCTTCCAGACATTGAAACAGCGTATTGAAAAACTTTC
>DJNB01000101.1:0-8291 GCA_002435545.1 Lachnoclostridium sp. UBA6475 | reverse complement strand
GAATACCTCGAAAGCATTCAGAGCAGTTCCAAAGACATGGAAGCATCCGGTTCTTCTACTTTGAACTCAATGGAAAATATATCTGCGATCCTGGAAGAAACACTGGCATCCGTTACCTCGGTTGCAAACGTAACCGACAAACAGTCCGAAGCCCTTACTTCTTTGGATGATGCCTCCTCCCAGCTGATGATCCGTGCGGAACGTCTTGGAGATGCAATCTCGAAATTTAAGACCAAATAAGACTTATAATAGAAACGGTATCTCAGGTGAATCTTTGACCGGGATACCGTTTTTTATTTGTATTTTTTTAATTCCATGCCGACATCTTTTTTGAACGTTTCCCATGCCTCCGGATGCTCAACAAAATATTTGGGGCAGATTTTCCCGGTCACATCGTAGTGCCGTATCAGATTGTCTTCCGTCAGATCAAATTTAATACACAGATAGGTACACAATTGTATCAGAGATGCCTGTGTCTGCGCGGTAAATTTTCCATTTTCCTTTTTATGGCAGCACTCAATCGAAACCGTGTCGGAATTTCTGTCATTCGAGGCATAGGCCATCTCTTCCAGCGGAATGCACTGTACGACCGTACCGTCCAGTCCAATGACAAAATGACTGCTCGCATACGTCTTCTTTTGTTTCTTTTCATTTGCCTTTGGCAGATTGTTAAAATAATTGCGGTTTGCCACCGCATCCACTCCGGGATTCGCCGTATAATGTACGACGATAGCATGAACCTTCTTTAATGCCAGCTGTGGTCTGGAATAGGGATTGGGATCTAAAAAACGGACGTCAAAATGAATCTCCGGATATGTCTTTTCTTTCTGCCGCTGTGCCTCCTTCTGCCGGTGGATCCCGGAGACAGTAAACAGCGTGACAAAAAGAACAAGGGCTGCTATGCCGGCAATCGCAGCATAGCGCCCTTTCTTACTCATACGGCGTCGTTTTCTGCGCCGGTATACTCTTTTATTCGACACTATAGTTTGGTGCCTCTTTCGTAATATGAATGTCATGTGGATGGCTTTCTTTCAAAGATGCTGCCGAAATCTTAACAAATCTTCCTCTCTCTTTCAGATCTTCGATCGTCTTCGCACCACAATATCCCATACCGGAACGGATACCACCAATCAACTGAAATACCGTATCTTCCACACTTCCTTTGTATGCTACTCGTCCTTCTACCCCCTCCGGAACAAGTTTCTTTGCATCCTGCTGGAAATAACGGTCTTTACTTCCATTTTCCATTGCCGCAATGGATCCCATACCACGGTAAACTTTATATTTTCTTCCCTGGAACAATTCAAATGTTCCAGGACTCTCATCACATCCGGCAAAAATACTTCCCATCATGCAGACATTAGCCCCTGCCGCGATTGCTTTTGTCATATCACCAGAGTACTTGATGCCTCCATCTGCGATGATTGGAATACCATATGGTTTTGCAGCTTCATAACAGTCCATGATCGCTGTTACCTGCGGAACACCGATACCTGCTACAACACGCGTCGTACAGATTGATCCTGGTCCGATACCAACTTTAACAGCATCCACACCGGCTTCAATCAACGCCTTTGTTGCTTCTCCTGTTGCTACATTTCCAGCAATAATACCGAGATCCGGATATGCATCACGTACCATCTTAACAACACGGAGAACATTTGCCGAATGACCATGCGCTGTATCAATAACAATAACATCTACTTTTGCCTTTACCAGGGCAGCTACACGGTCAAGAATGTTTGCCGTAACACCCACACCGGCACCACAGAGAAGTCTTCCCTGTGCGTCTTTTGCAGAATGTGGATATTTAATCTGCTTTTCAATATCTTTGATTGTAATCAAACCACAGAGATTACCCTCTTTATCTACAATAGGAAGTTTCTCTTTACGGGCTTTTGCAAGAATCTGTTTTGCTTCGTCCAAAGTGATTCCCTCTCTGGCTGTAACAAGACCTTCCGATGTCATACTCTCTTTGATCTTTTTCGAAAAATCTGTCTCGAATTTAAGATCACGGTTTGTAATGATACCGACCAGTTTTCTTCCTTCTGTGATCGGTACACCGGAAATGCGGAATTTGGCCATCAAATTGTTGGCATCTTCCAATGTATGCTCCGGAGACAAATAAAATGGATCTGTAATAACTCCATTCTCAGAACGTTTTACTTTATCAACCTCTTCTGCCTGCTGCTCAATTGTCATATTTTTGTGGATAATACCGATTCCACCCTGACGTGCCATCGCAATCGCCATGCGGTGTTCCGTAACCGTATCCATTCCTGCGCTCATCATAGGAATGTTCAATTCAATCTTTTTTGTCAAATGAGTTTTTAACTCTACCTGGTTAGGAATGACTTCCGAATAAGCCGGAACCAATAAAACGTCGTCAAATGTAATGCCTTCACCAATAATCTTACCCATTTTTTTCGTCTCTCCTTTTCTTATTAATCTTTTTTGTATATTTATAAAATTGTATACAAATTTTTCAAACTTGTCAAGAGAATTTGCCCTTTTAATAAGAAATAAAATTTTTTTGTTTTTTTTGAAAAAAACACTTGCATTTTAAAATTTCTTGTTGTATAATATCACTTGTCGGTTGACATTGGGCTATCGCCAAACGGTAAGGCACTGGACTCTGACTCCAGCATTTCAAGGTTCGAATCCTTGTAGCCCAGTTATGAGAAAAGCTTTGAATGGCAGTAGTTGTTCAGAGCTTTTTGTTTTAGTAACTATTTTAGACTTCCAACCGCTGTTCCTGAATAGTTACTTGATTTATCAGAAAGAAGAATGGAGTTTGATCATTTATGAGTAACAATTTGAAACAGGAAATTGAAAAGCGGCGTACGTTTGCCATCATCTCGCATCCGGATGCCGGAAAAACAACTTTGACCGAAAAGTTCTTATTATATGGAGGGGCGATCAATCTTGCCGGTTCCGTCAAGGGACGAAAGGCCGCAAAACATGCCGTCTCTGACTGGATGGAGATTGAAAAGGAAAGAGGAATTTCCGTCACTTCCTCTGTACTACAGTTTAACTATGATGGATTCTGCATCAATATTCTGGATACCCCGGGACATCAGGATTTCTCTGAAGATACCTACCGTACGTTGATGGCTGCGGATTCTGCCGTCATGGTGATCGATGGTTCCAAAGGTGTCGAGGCACAGACGATCAAACTGTTTAAAGTCTGTGTCATGCGCGGGATTCCTATTTTTACCTTTGTCAACAAAATGGACCGCGAGGCAAAAGATCCGTTTGAACTGATTGATGAGATTGAAAATGTACTGGGGATCCGCACCTGTCCGATCAACTGGCCGATCGGTTCCGGAAAGAATTTCAAGGGAGTTTATGACCGGAATACCAAGACCATCTCCCGTTTTCTTCCTTCGGACAACGGACATAAAATCGAATCCATCGAAGCGAAATTGGGTGACAGCGGACTGGATGACCTGATCACAAAGGAATATCATGATATTTTGGTCGATGAGATCGAATTACTGGATGGCGCAAGCGACGAATTTGATCTGGAAAAAGTACGTGCCGGACAGCTTTCTCCCGTCTTCTTTGGTTCTGCCCTGACAAATTTTGGTGTGGAAACCTTTTTACAGCACTTTCTGGAGATGACTACTTCTCCTCTCCCACGTATGTCCGGAGACGAAGTCATCGATCCATTTTCGGAAGATTTTTCTGCCTTTGTCTTTAAGATTCAGGCAAATATGAATAAAGCACACCGCGACCGTATCGCATTTATGCGCATCTGCTCCGGCAAATTTACAGCCGGCATGGAAGTGACCCATGTGCAGGGTGGCAAAAAGATCCGTCTTTCTCAGCCGCAGCAGATGATGGCGCAAGAACGCAAACATGTGGATGAAGCATACGCCGGCGATATTATCGGAATTTTCGATCCCGGTATCTTTTCCATCGGAGATACGTTATGCAAATCCAAAAAACCGATCCGTTTTGCCGGTATTCCGACTTTTGCACCGGAACATTTCGCCCGTGTGCGTCAGGTCGATACGATGAAGCGTAAGCAGTTTATGAAAGGAATCACACAGATTGCACTAGAAGGTGCGATTCAGATCTTCCAGGAATTTAATACCGGTATGGAAGAGATCATCGTCGGCGTTGTCGGTGCTCTCCAGTTTGAGGTGCTGCAATACCGCCTGCAAAACGAATACAACGTAGAAATCCGCATGGACCAGCTTCCTTATGAGCATGTCCGCTGGATTGAAAACGAAGACATTGATGTAAACAGGCTGTCACTTACTTCGGATGCCAAGCGTGTCAAAGACTTTAAAGAACGCCCTCTGCTGCTCTTTACACACCCTTGGAGCATTCAGACTGTCTTAGACCGGAATGAGGGATTGGTCTTAAGTGAAGTAAGCCAGAATAACGAATAACTAAAGGAGGTTTTCTTATCATGAAACATTTCACAAAACTACTGGGGCTTCTGCTTTTATTTTCTGCTTTTGCCATGGCATTCTCTGCGCCGGCACAGGCAAAAAAGAATTTTACGGTAAGCCCTTCCAGTAAACCTTACAAAAACAAGTACGTTAAAAATCCAGTATACAATAAGTATACCAAGCATTATCTCACAATCCGTTCTTACCTTGATGAGATGTCTAAAAAAGGCGGCGGAACGCTGACGATCAAAAAAGGGACATATAACATCAGCAATGCATTGTTAGTTCCTTCTAACGTAAAAATCATATTGAAAAATGGTGTTGTCATGAATAAGCTCAGCAACTCCCATACAAAACAACTGAAAGCCAGCCATGTTATGTTTGAATGTGTACGCGGTTCCCGCATTAATAAGAAAAATATTGTTGGAAAATACAACGGTGAAAAAAATATAAAGATTATCGGCGAAGGAAAAGTTATTATGAATCTGAGCGGCTGCAACAAGAGCGAAGCAATCCGTATACCGCACTGTACTAATGTTTTGATTGATAACATTACCTTTACCAATCTGCGTGACGGACATTTTATCGAAGCCATCGCTTCTAAAAATGTTATGATTCAAAATTGTACGTTTAAAAACAATCTGAACGGAGAACGCTGTGCGATCAACCTCGATACTCCGGACAAAGTAACCGATGGTTTCAATGGACAATATTCCAAATTTGACAAGACACCGGTTCTCAATGTTACCATTCAGAACTGCGGTTTTTATAACCTGTACCGAGGCATTGATACCCATCGTTTTTCACCGAACAAATACCATACCAATGTGAAAGTTCTTGACTGCACTTTTAAAGATTCTGACCAGAGTCCGATCATGATGTTAAACTGGAAAAATGCTGTCGTGAAAGGAAATACGATCGATAACGTAAAGGGCTGGAACACAGATAATATTCAGATGGAAAAATTTGCTATTTATATGCGTGGCGGCGTGATCGATCCGGACATCTCTGAAAATGAGATTGATGGCGTTTATATGCCGTTTTACGCCAAAGGACATAAAGAAGGTGCCGGTGATATCGCCGCCAGATATGCAGCGACTTACAACAGCATCTCCGGAACAAGCATTGCAAGCATGAAAAATAATACTTTGGGTGAGAACTGCATTCTCCGCTATTTCGCGATCAATCACAAAGATATTCTGTACATCGCAAGAAGTGAAAAACATTACGATAAATATGAAATAGACGAATAAACGTGCGCCGCCGGGCGCACCATAAAAAAGAATGGTTCATTATCTTAATGATAATGAAACCATTCTTTTTTATTTTACACTTATGATAATACAATTTTATTATTTGTCATCCTGCAAAGCATCAAATCCGGTTTCACCTGTTCTGACTTTGACAACATCCTCAACATCGTATACAAAGATCTTACCATCTCCGATATGTCCGGTATACAATGCCTGTTTGGCTGCATCAATAACCACTTTCACCGGTACGGCACTTACAACAACTTCGACTTTGATCTTAGGAAGCAGGGAGAATTCAACCGGTACACCACGGTAATACTCTGCTTTTCCTTTCTGAGTACCACATCCAAGTACCTGTGTCACGGTCAGACCTTTGACGCCGATCTCATTAAGAGAGGTATTCAGATCCTCAAACTTATTCTGCTTACAAATAATAGTAACTTTTGACAATTTGACATCGGACGCCAGTGTCTCTTTTGGCTCGCGAACCTGTACCGGAACTGCCTCATCCATAGGAACTTTCTTCTCTTCGACTTCCGGTGTCGATGCTGCGATTGCTGCCAGTGCGCTGTCACCAATTGTATTTACGCTATCCGAGATAACAAATCCGGAATAAGCGGATTCCAAACCGTGTTCTGTTGCATCAAGTCCTGCAATTTCCTCTTCTGCACTAACACGAAGACCGACTGTTTTCTTAATTACAAGGAATGTAATCGTAATCGTAACCGCTGTCCACAATGCGGTGCAAAGCATACCGGTAAGCTGAATACCGAGAAGCTTAAACCCGCCTCCATAGAAGAATCCGAGAAGTTTCTCGCCATTGGCACCTGCCAGTGAATACGTTGGTGCTGTATCCGTAGCAACGAGACCAACTGCCAAAGTACCCCAGATACCATTCATCATATGTACTGCCACGGCTCCAACCGGGTCATCAATACGTAATTTGTAATCAAGAAGCCATACACCGAATACAACAAGTACACCGGAAACTGCTCCGACAACGGTTGCTCCGAACGCATCGGTTACATCACAAGGTGCTGTGATCGCTACCAGACCGGCAAGGGAGGCATTCAGACACATGGAAACATCCGGCTTACCATATTTAATCCAGGTGAACAGCATACATACAACGGTTGCAACTGCCGGAGCAATTGTTGTCGTTAAGAAAATACTTGCCAGCTGATCTGTTGTGGTTGCGGCTGCACCGTTAAATCCATACCAGCCAAACCAGAGGATAAATACACCCAAAGCACCGATTACCAGGTTATGACCAGGGAAGGCATTCACCTTTGTTACCTTGCCATCCTTCTTTACGAACTTACCGATACGAGGTCCGAGTAAAGCGGCACCGATCAATGCGGTAAGACCACCTACCATATGGATAACGGAAGATCCGGCAAAATCATGATAGCCCATCTGAGCTAACCAGCCACCGCCCCATACCCAGTGGGTTTCAATCGGGTAAACAACTGCTGAAATAACTGCTGAATAAATACAGTAAGAAACGAACTTCGTTCTTTCTGCCATGGCACCGGATACGATGGTTGCTGCTGTCGCACAGAATACCAGGTTAAATACGAATCCAGGCCAGTCAAAGTTTGCATAATCCGTGAAAATATTCAAGGTTGGCTTTCCGATAAAACCACCGATATCTTCACCACACAATAAACTGTAACCGATGAAAATAAATACGACTGTACCGATACAGAAGTCCATCAGGTTTTTCATGATAATGTTTCCGGCATTCTTTGCTCTGGTAAAACCTGCCTCCACCATGGCAAATCCTGCCTGCATCCAGAATACCAGTGCCGCACCGATCAAGAACCAGACGCCGTAGACTTCACTTGAAATTGCATTCATAATTTCTTCTGTCATAATCATTTCCTCCTCATCTCGTCAAATTCTTTTGTTAAGTCTGCTAGCTTCTTTCACTCAACATGCTGTCATTATACTTAATAAAATTAATTTGTCAAACAGTTTTTTCTAGTCAAAATGTCAGTATTTGTATTTATATCAAGCGGATTTGTATTTTTGCTTATGATTATGAAGCATATATGTGGTTTTTATTTAATTTAATAAAGTGATATTACAAAATCACAACATGTTTTTAAGTTATACCAGAAAAACAGAAGCAAAAACATGTTTTCACTTCTGTTTTTCTATATTTTAAACATTTTTGCTTGTTTTTATCAAGTTTTAGTCTACTTTCGGAAACTCTTATTTGCCAGCTTTTCAAATGCCGGACGCACCTTTCTAAAAGACTCCATCAGCTTCGGTGAAAATACACCACATTCTCCGGTAATAATCATCCGATATGCTTCTTCCTTTGATAACGCTCATAATGATGGCGGCAAATATCATACGCATATTCATCGTGTCGTCGTTTGAGTCCCTTCCGAATCTGGCACATTTTATCAAAAGAGATCCCGTAATCTGCATATTTGCTTTTGCTGACATTCAGAGACATCTCTAAGCCCTTGCGAATTTCTTCCATCTGAAACCAATCACACCAGCTGTCCACACAATACACTGTTCTTCCCAAAACAGAAGCCAAGTGTTGAAGTGTACGGTCTACCACCATTGGTATGCCAAGCTTTCGCACATCACCATCTGGTTTGGGAATCTCAACTCGTCT
>DJNB01000127.1 GCA_002435545.1 Lachnoclostridium sp. UBA6475 | reverse complement strand
AAAATATAACTCAAGTTTATAAATTACCAGCAGTAGTTGCTATAAACGAATTCCCAACTGATACAGAAGCTGAAGTTGAATTAGTTAGAAAGAAATGCCAAGAATTAGGCGTTAACGTTGCTTTATCTCAAGTATGGGCTAAAGGTGGCGAAGGTGGTGTAGAATTAGCTAAAGAAGTTATAAGATTATGTGATGAACCAAATGACTTCCAATTCTGCTACCCAGACGAATATTCATTAAAAGAAAAAATAAATGCAATAGCAACTAAGATATATGGAGCTGACGGTGTAGATTACACTCCAGAAGCAGAAAAAGAATTAGCTAACTTAGAAAGAATAGGATTCGGAAAAGTTCCTGTTTGTATGGCTAAAACTCAATATTCATTAACTGACGATCAAACTAAATTAGGTAGACCAACTGGATTTAGAATAACAGTTAGACAACTTACAATATCTGCAGGTGCAGGATTCGTAGTTGCATTAACTGGTGAAATAATGAAGATGCCAGGACTTCCAAAAGTTCCAGCAGCAGAGGGCATAGATGTCGATGACAATGGACAGATCACCGGATTGTTCTAAAATCGAATTTTAGCATACTTAATCTAAAAAGGACTGACAGTCACACACTGCAGTCCTTTTTGTCTAAGTATTCAGAATGAAAGAACTCTATTAAATCGCCTTAATAAACGCTTTGGTTCTTTCATGCTGAGGATGTTCAAAGATTTCTTCCGGCGTGCCTTCTTCTAAGATCACTCCGTCTGCCATAAACAGTACACGATTGGCAACTTCTTTCGCAAATCCCATCTCGTGGGTTACGACGACCATCGTCATCCCTTCTTTGGCAAGATTTTTCATAACATCCAGAACTTCTCCGACCATCTCCGGATCGAGCGCGGAAGTCGGCTCGTCAAACAACATGACCTGCGGGTTCATGGCAAGAGATCTTGCGATGGCAACACGCTGTTTTTGTCCACCGGAGAGGGTAGACGGATACACCGATGCCTTATCTTCAATGCCGACACGGCGGAGCAGATCAAGTGCCGCATCCTCTGCCTCTTTTTGCGGCATTTTCTTTAATTTAATCGGCGCGAGCGTCACATTTTCCAATATGGTTTTGTGTGGAAACAGATTGAAGTGCTGGAATACCATTCCAATCCGCTGGCGCATCTCATTGATGTCCGTGTGAGGGGAGAGAAGATCCGTGCCTTCGATGTCTATTTCACCGCCATCCGGTTCTTCAAGACGGTTCAGGCAGCGCAGGAAAGTACTTTTACCGGAACCGGAAGGTCCGATCACGACGACGCATTCGCCTTTTTCAATCGTCACATCAATTCCTTTTAATACGGTGAGATCACCAAAATTTTTCTTCAGATTTTTAACGGTTATCACTTTGACGCAGCCTCCTTTCCATATACTGTAACGCCTTTGTCATAATTTTAACAATGATATAATAGATCACGGCAATCGCAATGAGCGGTAAAAATGTCTCATAGGTTCTTGAAATAATAAAGTCAGATGCTTTTGTCAGATCCGCAATTGCCACATAACCTACGATGGATGTCTCTTTTACGAGAGTGATCATTTCGTTGCCAAGGGCAGGCAGGATATTTTTAATTGCCTGCGGAAGAATGATATAACGCATCGTCTGGCGGTATGTAAAGCCGAGAGAACGTCCGCCCTCCATCTGTCCGGGATCTACAGCAAGGATACCGGCACGGACATTTTCAGCAACGTAAGCGCCACTGTTGATTCCAAACGTAAGGATCGCTGCGACGATTCCCAGTTTGTTTTGGAAAATTACCATATAAATGATAAGCAGCTGTACCATAACCGGTGTACCACGCAGTATATCAATATATATGTTGGCGACGTGGGAGAGGAACGTTTTCTTCTTTTTGCGGACCTCTGTTAATTTCATCAAAGCGACAAGGAATCCGAGTGCGATACCAAGCAGTGCTGCCGCAAAAGAAATTCCCAGGGTGACACCAAGACCTTTTCCTAAAAGGGCATATCCTTTTGTATCAATAAATACATACTTAAATTTATTCAAAAGATTGACAAAGAAATTGTTGGATTTTACGCTGGCACCATTGGTATTTCCGTTGATATATTCTTCAAAGATCTGGTCAAACGTACCATTTTCCTTAATCTTTTTTAACCCTTCGTTGATGTCATTTAACAGTTTCGTATTGCCTTTCTGTACGGCGATTCCATACACTTCACTGGCTTCGGAATCCTGCACGCATTTCAGGCTGTCCTCATTCAGCGATACAAAACGTTCTGCCGGTGCTTTGTCGATCACGACCGCATCGACACCGCCGTTTTTCAATTCAATGATCGCGTCGGAACCTTTCTTAAAACGTTTTACCGTAGAATCCGTAAGGACAGAATCATCGGTTCCGGGAGTTACCATTAGGTCACCTGTTGTTCCTTCCTGCACGGCAATCTTTTTGCCTTCCAGGTCTTTCATTGTGGAGACCGGACTGTCTTTGGTAACAACGATACACTGCGTCGCTTCGTAATATCCATCCGAAAAATCTACGGACTGTTTGCGGTCTTCTGTAATTGTCATACCGGCAGCGACTGCATCAAGTCCTCCGGTTTTCAGAGAAGCAGTAAGAGATTTGAATTCCATATTGGTAAATTCAACGTCATATCCCATTTCTTCTCCGATGGCTTTCATGACTGCGACATCAAAGCCGGCAATCTCTCCATTTTCGTCGATGTACTCAAACGGTGGAAATTCTGCATTGGTTCCTACATGGATCACAGAATCTGCCGCCTTCTTTTCCTGACCGCATGCCGTAAAGACAAACATGCTGAGTACGAGGAAAAGACAGAGCAAACGTATTTTGTGTGTTTGTTTCATAGTTTAAAACTCCTTTTCCTGGGCTGGTTTAAATTTCTGCTCACAATACAGACAACGGTAAATGCGGTGTTTCCGGTCTGTCAATTTAAAACGGTGGGGAAGTTCCTGTTCGACGGAAGTAATACATCTCGGATTTTTGCATTTGATGATATTTGTAACCATCTCAGGAAGTGTGAGAGTACGTTTTTGTACAATCTTATCATTTTCAATCATATTGATCGTGATATTGTCATCCAGCACTCCGAGAATATCAAGATCTACGCAGAGAGGTCCTTCGATCTTAATGATATCTTTTTTCCCCATTTTATTGCTTCTCGCATTTTTAATAATGGCGACACTGCAGTCAAGTTTTTCCAGATTTAGGTAATGATAAATCTGCATCGCATGACCTGCTTTGATATGATCGATAACAACTCCCTGATTCAATCCACCAATATTTAACATAATTACGTTCTCCTTTCTTTAGGCAAGCTCCAATAACCGAATTATCAAAGCCATACGAATGTATACGCCAAATTTTGCCTGCTTGAAATATACGGCACGCGGATCATCATCCACTTCTGTCGCAATTTCATTGACACGAGGGAGAGGGTGAAGTACGAGCATATCCTCCGGTGCCATTGCCATTTTCTCCTTGTCAAGGATAAAACTGTCGCGCAGACGGATATAATCTTCTTCATTAAAGAAACGTTCTCGCTGTACACGGGTCATATACAGAATGTCAAGATCCCCGATCACCGAATCCAGATCGGAAACTTCCTGAAATGGAATATTGTTTTCTTCCAGCGTTTCTTTTCTCAGATAATCCGGGATACGGAGTTCCGGTGGCGAGATAAGGACAAATTCGATGCCCGGATAGCGAACCATCGCGCCGATCAGGGAATGAACGGTTCGTCCAAATTTTAAATCTCCGCAAAAGCCGATTTTCAGATGATCGAGACGGCCTTTCAGATTTTTGATCGTAAGAAGATCCGTCAGTGTCTGCGTCGGATGATTGTGTCCACCGTCACCGGCATTGATCACCGGGATAGAAGCGTGCATAGACGCTACGAGCGGAGCACCTTCCTTGGGATGACGCATCGCACAGATATCCGCATAAGAAGAGATGACACGAATCGTATCCGATACACTTTCGCCTTTGGACGCTGAACTTGAATCAGCAGAAGAAAAACCAAGAACACTACCACCCAGATTTAACATCGCCGCTTCAAAGCTAAGTCTGGTTCGTGTGCTTGGTTCATAAAAACAAGTTGCTAATTTTTTGCCTTTACAGATTTCTGCATATTCTTCCGGATGCTTCATGATTTTCTGAGCAAGTGTGATCAGATCATCAAGTTCATCTACGGATAAATCCAATGCATTCATAATGTGTCGCATAAGTACCTCCCTTGTCGGTTGCATATTTTTATCCATTGTACAACAATTTATAAGAAAAAACAATAATATATTTGCAAAAATCTTCATTTAGAAGTATAATACTAAATTGGGGTAATCATTTTGACACAAGCCCCCGTTTTGAAAGGAGAGAAACCAAATGGTAAAATTACACGAACAGGGAGCTTATCTGGTAAATGGAACCGATCTGATTCCAGACAGCGCAGAAGCTCTTTCCGCAGTAAAAAGTAAGACAGGTGTGGATACAACACAGGCAGAAGCAGCCAAAGGGACAATGGCGTATCGGATCTTAAAAGCCCATAATACATCCGATAATATGGAACAATTAAAGATTAAATTTGACAAATTAACATCCCACGATATTACTTTTGTAGGTATTTTGCAGACCGCCAGAGCATCGGGACTGGAAAAGTTCCCAGTGCCTTATGTATTGACAAACTGCCATAACAGTTTATGTGCAGTAGGGGGAACCATCAATGAAGACGATCATGTATTTGGTCTTTCCTGTGCAAAGAAATACGGTGGAATCTATGTACCACCTCATC
>DJNB01000077.1 GCA_002435545.1 Lachnoclostridium sp. UBA6475 | reverse complement strand
CGCGCTAGCGACTTGGTACAATGAGAAAAGACATGGTATAATTTAATGAACACGGGTTCGCGAAAGGAAGAATACATAAGAGACAGGAAGGAACAAACGATGGACAAAAACACGATCAAACATGCTTTTTATAAATCCATACCGATTTTGTGCAGTTATGTGTTTATGAGTATTGCCTACGGAATGATGATGCAGAAATCCGGTTTTGCGTGGTACATCTCGCTGGCAGCAAGTGCAGCCGTATATACCGGTGCATTTCAGTTTGTGCTCATTACCTTTTTGAGCAGCGGTGCGTCTTTGGTTACGGTGGCACTCACGGCGTTTTTGATGAACAGCCGTCAGAGTTTTTACAGTTTATCGTATCTTGACGATTTCAATGAGATGAAACACCGCAAATGGTACATGGTTCAGACGCTCACCGATGAAACATACGCGGTCAACAGCACCCTGCATCTCCCGCGAAAAGAAAAGCAGGATACGATGTTTTTTATCGCCCTTTTCAGCCATCTGTACTGGATTTTCGGAAGCATTGTCGGCGGTGTGCTCGGACAGCTTATCCCGTTCCAGCTGGAGGGAATTGATTTTTGCATGACGGCGCTTTTTATCATTATTTTTATCGATCAATGGGAAAATTCCAAGGATCACAGACCCGCGATGACCGGAATGCTGATCGGAATTGCCAGTCTGCTCGTATTTGGAAAATCGAATTTTATGCTGCCCGCACTTTTGGCGACTTCTGCGGTGCTTTTATTATTCCGGGCGAAAGAAGGTGGCAGACATGAGTAATGTGTGGCTGATGATCGGACTGGGTGCTGCGATTACATTCTTTCTGCGTGCCTTCCCGTTTTTGCTCTTTCATGGCGAGCGGAAAATCCCTTCATGGCTGGAAATTCTTGGAAAAAATCTGCCGCCGGCGATCATGGCTGTGCTGGTAGTTTACTGCCTAAAGGACGTGCGCGGAAATTTCAGCCAGACCGGAATCTGGCAGCTTGCCGCCGGACTGGTCGTTGCGGTAACTTACAAATGGAAGCACAATACATTGTTTAGTATACTGATCGGAACGGTGGTATACATGGTTTTGTTGTGGCTGACGTAACCGGAGTTTTACATTAAAAGGAGAGGTTTTATGCAAAATAAAAAGAGAGAAGATCAAGGATATATTATTTCCCTGATATTAACATTTGCGGCGCGTTCGGTGCAATTATTTTCCGCATTTCTGGGATGCCTGCTTCCGGAGGAGTTTCAGGATTTTATTCCCTCTGCGCTTGTTATGATTTTCATATGGTCTGCGCCAATCTGCCAGGCAGCGGCGGCATTTGTTGCGATACGTTATATTCGGCGGAATCCGGATAAGCAAAAGCTGGGAGTGATCTGCCTGATCGTTGCCCTGGTCTTTTTTACAGCCAACAGCTTTTTATCCATGATGTTGACAGGCCTGGCAAACTGGGACACATCGCATTTTGGATGATTCGCCGCAGAAAGGAGAGGATGTGCCATGAATAGAAATTTTAGTGTAATCTGCTATATTGTTTCCTACATATTATCAATGACCTGTATGCCGGTAATGGTGACTGCCTGCCAGATTACGGATACGATGATTCAGCAAAGGGGAGATGTGCTGGTGGTATGGCAGCTGCCCGCCATCATTTTAAGTGTGGTTGCCATTTTACAGCAGGAGAGAAAACAGGATCACACGCTCGCTGTGATCAGCCTGGTATATGCGCTTATACTGATGCTGTTTATGGGAGCGATGGTTTTGATATGACAGGGTGAGAGGGATTGCTGCTCTGTATCACGTAAAATACGACGTTTTTGATAAAACAGGGTTGCTAAATTTGAAAAAATGTGTTATTTTTATTAAAAATAATTTTATTAAAATTTATTTTAGTTAAATTGCTTTTAATAAAAGGGGGAATGGACATGTTTATTGGAAGAGAGAGGGAATTACAATCTCTGCAGGAGTTTTACAATAAAGATGGATGCAGTATGATGGTTATCTATGGCCGCCGGCGCATTGGTAAATCAACGTTGATCACCGAATTTATAAAGCAGAAAAAGGTCATTTTTTATACGGCAACGAAAGTGGGAAAAGAAAGAAATCTCGAACTTTTCTCCAGACAGGCCGCGTCCTTTTTCTTTCATGACGACATTGAGCTGTCATTTCCTTCGCCGGATGCAGTTTTTGATTTTATTGGGAAAAATGTGCGGCAGGAAAAAGTGCTGCTGGTAATTGATGAACTGCCGTACTGGGCAGAGAAGGACGAAGCCCTTTTATCGGTTTTACAAAAATATATGGACACTTCATGGAAGGATACAAATATAAAAATCATCTTATGCGGTTCTGCTCTGAGTTTTATGGAAAACAAGGTATTAAGCGAAAAGAGTCCACTGTTTGGAAGAAGAGATTCGCAGATTAAATTAGAGCCGTTTGATTATCTGGATGCTGCCAAATTTATCCCGGAATATTGCGCCAGGGACAAGGCAGTCTGTTATGGGATTACAGGTGGTGTGGCAAAATATCTTTCGATGATAGATCCGTGCAAAAGCCTCGATGAAAATATTGTAAGATTATTTTTTAAAACGGATGGATATTTATATGATGAGACAAGAAACTTGCTGACGCAGGAGTTTTCAGACATATCGTTAGTGAATAATATCATTGAGCAGATTGCCTATGGGAAAAATACAGTAAATGAAATAGCAACAAAACTTGGCGAAACCTCACCTGCGGTTTTGTATTCGTTGGAGAAATTGATAAATGTAGGTCTGGTACAAAAGAGAAAATGTATTACAGAAGAAAAAAATAAGAAAAAGACACAATATGTTTTAAAGGATTTTATGTTTAAGTTTTGGTATGAATTTATCCCAAAGGCGACGAGCGTAATTGAGATCGGGCAAGGGGAAATGTATTACAATAAGGTCGTAAAACCGGAGCTTCATTCGTTTATGGGAGCGGTATTTGAAGAAATGTGCAGATATTATACGCTTAAAGAAGGAGTTCTGGGAAAATTTGGATGCTTTATTACCAATGTTGGTGTCTGGTGGGGAACGGAGGCTGTTACAAATGCAGAGGGAAAGAAGTGTTCGCAGTCAGCGGATATTGATGTGGTAGGCTTATCCGAACCGGAAAAGAAAGTAGTTTTAGGCGAGTGCAAATTTAAAAATGAAAAGATCGATAAGAAGGTATATGAAACACTCCTACGCCGGGGAAATCAGATCAAACTAAAATATCATATTGAGAAATATGTGTTATTTTCCATGTCCGGATTCACGGAATGGTTTGATTCACTCGAAGATAATAAGGTAGTTCTCCTTACGCTGGAGGATTTGTACCGGTGCTCTTAAGCCGCATATTTTCCCTGCGTTCGGCGTATAATGTAAAAATGTGCAGCAGAGGGAAATTGCATGCTTAATAAATTGTGGGGAGCGATGATTGTGATTGGGATCGCCGTCGCTGCCTTTCAGGGGAAAATTGGAAATGTCGGCACGGCAGCCATCGATTCGTCGAAAGAGGCAGTGATGCTCTGTATCACGATGCTTGGGGTCATGTCGATGTGGACAGGAATCATGAATGTGGCGAAAAAAGCCGGTTTGATCGATGCCATGACAAGGGCGCTCAGACCGGTTTTACGTTTTTTATTTCCGGATATCCCGCGGGAACACGAGGCAAATGAGTACATTGCAGCCAATATCATCGCCAATGTGCTGGGGCTTGGCTGGGCGGCGACCCCGTATGGCTTGAAAGCGATGGCGGCACTCCGCGAGTGGCAGAAAGAAAATGGCGAGACGGGAAATGTCGCAAGTACGGATATGTGTACGTTTCTTATCATTAACATTTCGTCGCTGCAGCTCATCCCGGTCAATATTATTGCGTACCGCAGCCAGTATGGATCGGTGTCACCGACGGCGATCCTTGGAATGGGACTGGTGGCAACCCTGTTTTCAACGGCTGCCGGCGTATTGTTTTCGGTGATTGCGAGAAAATGCGCCAAACGGCGGGAAGGAGGAAAGGCATGAGATTTATGTATTATCTTTCCGACAGTATGATCCCGCTTGTTTTGATCCTGGTGACCGGTTATGGACTGCTGCAGAAAGTCGATATTTTTGACGCATTTATCGAAGGCGCCGTGGATGGTTTTAAGACCGTTTACAAGATTCTTCCGACACTCATCGGCCTTATGATCGCCATTGGAATTTTAAGGGAATCCGGTACACTGGGATATGTCGCATCTGTGATCGCGCCGCTGACCGAGCGGCTTCATTTTCCCTCGGAACTGGTGCCGCTTGTGACCGTAAAAATGTTTTCTTCTTCGGCGGCGACAAGCCTTCTCCTCGATATTTACAAACAGTTTGGACCGGACAGCCGCCTGGGAGTGCTGGCGTCGGTGCTGATGAGCTGCTCAGAGACGATTTTCTACACAATGAGTGTGTATTTTATGACGGCGAAGGTGACAAAGACAAGATATACTCTTGCCGGTGCGCTGTTTGCGACGCTGGTCGGGATTGTCGTATCGACGCTGCTGGTCGGGGTGTGAAAGTCCAATTTCGCAAAAAAAGTATTGTACAGAGGTGCTTTTTGTGATAGATTATAGTCATAATATCAAGAGGAGAGTTGCTGGAGGAGATCATGAAAGAGGTTAATTATATGGAATGCAATCTGCCGCCGTATCTGCAGCATGATCTGGATGAACTGAAAAAAGATCCGGACAGTGATATATGGTGGTGTGAATTATACGGATCCATTAACAGTGCGGAAGTAGATGGAGAGATTCCGTCTTCACAGGCATGGTATTTGAGGGAAAAATATTTGGGATTATCGAAAGAATAGGATGTGATATTTGTGATCGATCTGACAAATGCGAAAGAAAATCCGTTTAAGACTTATGATGGGGCGAATGGAAAGAAAAAGTGCATTATTTACAATAACGAAGAATATATGATTAAATTCCCCACATCGAAAGAAAACTTGGATATTCACTATACAAACAGTTGCATCAGCGAACATATTGGCAGCAGTATTTTTCGAATACTTGGAATAGATGCACAGGAAACTTTTTTGGCAGGTTATCATGGAAAAATGGTAGTGGCGTGCAAAGACTTCTGCCCTTCTGAATCACCTCTTGTGCTTCAATCATTTGCTATGTTAAAAAACGGA
The DNA here is from genome assembly GCA_002435545.1 of Lachnoclostridium sp. UBA6475. GTDB lineage: Bacteria > Bacillota > Clostridia > Lachnospirales > Lachnospiraceae > Eubacterium_F. The sequence goes on along the minus strand of DJNB01000077.1, from coordinate 10,043 downwards.
TGTATTGAATCAGAGAACAGTGGATATGGAACAGAATTACAGGCTGTATTGGATACCATGGAAGAGCAGCAGCTTTTTGAACCACAGGAAGTAAAAGAATATTTTTGGAAAATGTTCATCGTGGACGGGTTATTGGGAAACTTCGACCGGCACAATGGAAACTGGGGATATCTGACCGACAGAAAAAGTTTTGCAAAACTGGCGCCTGTTTACGATTGCGGGTCTTGTCTTTTCCCGCAGGCTTCCGATGAAAAAATGCAGTTTTTTTTGCAGAATGAAGAAGAAATGAAAGCACGCACCTTTGTCTTTCCAAATTCCGCATTGAAGATACATGATCAAAAGATCAATTATGCCGAATTTTTGACATCCGGACAAAATCAGGAATGCAATAAAGCTTTATTAGAGTTGGCACCGGTCATTAGAATAAAGATGCCGCAGATATGTGAATTCATTGATAACGTGGAAGAAATTTCTTCAATAAGAAAAACTTTTTATAAGCAGATCATCCAGGAGAGAAACCGGCATCTTATACAAGAACCGGCACAAAACAACCGATAAGAAATACACAAAGCGCTTCGGGGCTTTTTCGCTTGCACAAACACTGTCAGATAGTGTATAATAGGATTCATAGAGAACGAAAGAAAGGAATTTTAAAGAGTGAAAGAACGGTTTAAGAAAATTATGAATGTGCTGTTTCTGGTAATTTTTTCCATTGCGGCATTGTGGGAATATATGCAGTTTTATATGTATTATGATCTTCCGCAGATCGTAGTCGTTTTGCCGATTATCGGACTTCTGGCGGCAGCCGCCCTGAAAAAATGGAGTTTTATACTGCTTGGGACGACGGCACTGACGTCCATCGTATTTCAGATTATCGAGGATCCACAGGATGGCCTTGGGTATGTGGATACTTCCAAAATAGAAATTATCGTGAAAATCCTGCCGGCAGTGCTTTTGTTTTTGCTGATCGGAATTGCAGCAGGTTTGCTTGTGCGCATGTCATTTCGCAAAGACCGCCATATCAGCCTGCGTATTTTGTTCTGCGGACTGGGGATCATCGTGGCTCTTGCCGCCGGCATTGTTTTATTCCGCAATCCGCTGTATCCGTTTATCGCAAGACATCAGATCCACCAGTATGCGCAGAAATACGATACGAAAGACTATCCGGTGAGCGACGTGGTTGTTTATTACAGTTATACCGACCTGCAGTATCTGGGACGAGTTGTCATGAGCGATGGCGTGATCTATCCGCTGTCGCATGATATGCAGACGGGAGAAGTAAAAGAAGAAAAAAATTGACAAATTTGTAACAAAATTGTAATATAAACTTATGGTTGTGGAATTGCGGGAGAAATTCCATAATAAAAATTAAAGGATTAAAGCAAAATATGAAGAAGAACGAAAATGTAATCTGGCAGGATAATAAAGTATCTTACGAGGACCGATGCCGGGTATTGGGGCAGCAGGGAAAGGTCATCTGGTTTACGGGGTTGTCCGGTTCCGGAAAATCGACAATTGCTGTAGAATTGGAAAAAATGTTAAATGAGGCGGGAAAAGCCGTATACCTTTTAGACGGTGACAATATTCGCTGTGGGATCAATTCAGATCTGGGATTTTCAGATGAAGACCGGAATGAAAATATCCGCCGGATTGGAGAAATCGCGGCGTTGTTTCGGGATGCCGGAATCATTACACTGGTTTCTTTTATTTCTCCGTTTCGTGAGATGCGCCGCGTGGCGAGAGAGCGCGCCGGCGAGGGGAATTTTGTCGAGGTGTATGTGAATACCAATCTGGAGACTTGTATGGAGCGTGATCCTAAGGGATTGTATAAAAAGCAGATCAAGAATTTTACGGGAAAAGATTCGAGTTACGAAGAACCGGTGGCTCCGGAATTGATTGCAGATACGAAAAAATATACGGCAGCAGAATGTGCAAAACAGATTTTTGATTACATTATGATGTAGGTGAGAAAATGAGGATATCCGACAGATTAAAAGAAGAAGTGAAAGCGCGTCAGGCAGAATGGAAGATTCAGAAAAATGCCAATAGAAAGACGGTTCTTCACGGCGAGGGTGGCTCTGTTACGCTGCGTCCCAAAGAGTGGGTGACGCATGGTTCGATAGAATACGAAGTAACTTTTAGTAGGTTAGACAAGACTAACTACAAGGGGAATGTGAAAGAGGAAAAAATGTACTCTTTGACATCCCAGGCGAAAGACTGGTTTTTGGAACTGCAGTTACGAAGTGACAAATACACATTTAAAAATATGCTGGCAGTGATCGACCCATTTGATGAGGCACCATTGACAGCACTTGTGATGTTTACAACCGTTACGGATTATCGCGTGCGTACAACCGTTTTTGGTGATGTCGAAGAGACGAATTTTGTGTCGGAGTTTCCGGCAGAAAAACGCCACCGCATCCCGATCCTCGGCTTGTATGCAGGAAGAGAGACAAAAATACAGATTGAATTGCTGGACGAGCAGGAAGAAGTGTGCGATACACGCACGTTTATGCTGCAGACGGAAGAACTGCCGGAAGACCTGAAAGATGTGGTAAAACCAACGAAGATCAATACCCGGTCGGCTTTTCCGTATATCCTTATTGCGGGCGGGATCGACATAAGACCTTGTGTGTTTGACCGCGAGGGAAAGATCCGTTATTATCTGCGCAGAAAACCGAAAGGATATGGGATTTTTCCGCTTTCCAAAGGACGGTTCCTCTTTATGGAGCAGGATATTTCCGCGCCATCCTTTACGAATCCGCATTCGATCCAAATGTACGATATGGATTATCTTGGACGAGTAGGACGCACATATTTTGTGAAAAATGGCGCACACCACACGGTAGAGGAAAAAACGCCGGAAGGAAATATTCTGACGGCAGGAAACAGTCTGGAAGGACATTCCGAAGACCTTGTGCTGGAAATCGACCGTGCGACGGGAGCAATCGTACACAAAATAAAACTGGGAGATATCTTTGATGACACGTATCAGGATATGATGGACTGGGCGCACATCAATTCGGCTTCTTACGATACGGCGCAGGATTCGATGCTTGTGTCCATGCGAAACATTCATTCGGTTGCAAAATTTGACTGGAGTACGGATGAAATCCAATGGCTGATGGCAGATCCGAGATTCTGGGAAGGCACGCCGATGGCGGAAAAACTTTTGACTCCGATCGGTGAAGTGCCGTGGTTTTATCAGCAGCACGCCGTATTTGAAGTGCAGCTGGAACAAAATGACAATCCGGATATCCGTTATATCATGGTGTTTGACAACCATTGGCACAAACGCCGTAAGGTCAAATTTTTTGATAAAGACAAGAAAAGTTATGTTAGTTTTTATGAGATCAATGAGAAAGAAAAAACGGTAAAATTGTACAAGCGGATTGCCTGTCCAAAGTCAAAGATCCGCTCGAATGCGATCTATGTCGAGGAAGACCGGAGACTGTACATTATGGCAGGATTCCTTGTCCCTGAGATCGATGAAAATCTGGGACTTATCCGCGAGGTGGATTTTGACACCGAGGAGATTTTGAGTGAGTATTATGTGAAACCGGGATTTTTCCGCGCTCACGAGTTCTGCCCGGATATGATCTCACTTTCTAAGGCACTTGTGCAAAATACAGAGTACCTTTTGGGAGATCTGAAACGTCCGGTTCTGGCAGAAAAAGAACGCGAGACGGCATGGGATTTTACGGCAGCAGTAAATGTTGCGGATTCGGCGATCCGCTACCGCAGACGCGAAGATGTATTTTATGTCCGCGAGGTCGATCACACAATCCAGACCGTGATCTTTCATGGAAAAGAAAAGACCTGGTATGTGGATTTTAAGGACACTTATCAGACGATGAAAACATTTGAAAATGCAGTATATTATATTGCCATGTGGCTTGACGTTCTCCCGCCGGATCAATATGAAATTTATCTTGAAATTGACAATATTTTACAAAATACCGGCAAGAAGATTGTGAAGCAGAAGTAGATTTTTATCGAGGATACCTTTGTACTGCCAACGCGGAACCGGCGTGAAAAAGCGCCCGGTTTCGATGGTGATCGAAGGTATCTTTTTTTCGTATACGCACCAGTCGCCAAATCCTCCGCCCGGCAGGGTACTTCCGACATTTTTTCCGACCGCTTCGATCATAGGATATCCGGTTGTGGCATGAGCGATCGATGCCATCTTTACAATATGGTTGCGCAGTGTCCCCGAAACGCGGTAATCAAAATAAATCAGGCTTCCCTGCGAATGATAATGGACCACACCGAGAGGCGCTTTTAATTGTGATACGAATGCCATCAGATGCTTTGTCTCCACCTGATCTGCGGCAGATTTGCCCGGATTGTGCTTTTTAATATCTTTTGACAGGCCAAATCCACAGGGGAAATTACGATTGAGATCGACACCGGCACTATTTTCTTTCCATTTTTTGGCAGACGTGTTTTGGCTGATGGATACACCGTCCGGGTTTGCCATCGGAAGAAACGAAATGCAGACATTGCGCCAAAGATCGCGGTAGCACGGACTGTCAGGCAGTTCGCGGTGATTGTAGCGCGGCAGATAATAGGCGAGCATATCCATAAGAAGCGTTGTATTGACGTATTCGCGGCCGTGGATGGAGGCAGTAAGGACAAACTGCTTTGGCGCATCTGCAGCACCGAGATGGCAGGCATACAAGTGCCGTTTGGCAGGGGTGCGCCCGATGGATTCCAGGCGGAAATAGTCTTCGGAATACTGCAAAGCCCATTGTTTTAACTGCTTTTCCATGGACGGGTAAGTGTAAAAGTTGCGTTTTGCCATAAGAAACCTCGCAGGTCGTTTTTTACCAGTATATGTGGAGGGAGCGGGAAAAAGACCGCGGCGGTTAAACTTGTAGTTGCGGTCAGAGGGGCATTGTGATACACTTAAGGCAAATGAAGAAAAGGGAAAGCTGGTGAAACGATGGGAAAGGTCATAAGTATAGGGAAACAGGATTTTGCATCTTTACGGGAAAATGATTATTTTTTTGTGGATAAAACAAATTTTATTAAAGAATGGTGGGAAAATGGGGATGATATAACACTTATTACACGCCCGCGCCGCTTTGGGAAGACATTGAACATGAGTATGCTGGAATGTTTTTTTTCGAATAAATATAAAAAAAGAGAAGATTTATTTGAGGGGCTTTCCATATGGCACGAGGAAAAATATAAGAAATTACAAGGAACGTATCCTGTTTTGACATTAAGTTTTGCGGCTGTCAAAGCAGATAATCTGGAGGATGCAAAGACACAGATCAAACAGCAGCTTTCTAAAATATATGCGGAAAACAGGTATCTTTTACAAGGAGATATTCTTAGTGAAAAAGAAAAGGATGCATATGAGAAGATGGACGCGTCGGTAAGTGATGCGGAAGCGATTGATGCCCTTAATAATATAAGCATGTATTTATGCAGGCAGTATTGTAAAAAGGTTATTATTTTATTGGACGAATATGATACACCTATGCAGGAAGCGTATCTTAATGGATATTGGGAACAGTTTCTCTCTTTTATGAGGAGTTTGTTTAATGCTTCTTTTAAAACCAATCCCTATTTGGAACGTGCGGTAATGACGGGAATTACCCGTGTTTCAAAGGAAAGTATATTTTCGGATCTCAATAATCTGCGAGTGGTGACAACGACATCAGATCTTTATGCAGACTGTTTTGGATTTACTGAAAAAGAGGTCTTTGATTCGCTGGAAAAATTTGGAATGAGTGATAAAAAGGAATTGGTAAAAAACTGGTATGATGGATTTACTTTTGGGGAATACCGAGATATTTACAATCCTTGGTCGATTACAAATTTCCTGAAGGAGAAGAAAATTTATCCGTATTGGGCGTCTACAAGTTCGAATGGACTGGTAAGTAAATTGATCCAAAGTGCTTCTGTGGAGATAAAGGAAAAAATGGAGGACTTGATTAAAAAGGAATCCATTCTTGTGAATTTTGATGAGCAGATTGTATTTGAACAGATTCATCAAAATGAAAATGCTGTTTGGAGCCTGTTGGTAGCAAGTGGATATCTTAAAGTAGAAGATGTGGACTACCGTGGAATTTTGCGGGAACCGTGGTATCAATTGCAGATTACGAATCTAGAGACGCTTAGTATGTTTCAGACAATGTTTCGTGGGTGGTTTGAAAATCCAATGGCAAATTATGGAAGTTTTGTAAAGGCACTGATGTCCGGAGATATCGAAGCAATGAACTACTATATGAATAAAGTGGCACTTGCTACATTTAGTTATTTTGATGTAGGATCCGGCAGTACAGAAACCATGGAGCCGGAGAGGTTTTATCATGGATTTGTGTTGGGGCTGATGGCAGAACAGATGGAGGATTTTGAGATTCGTTCTAACCGGGAAAGTGGTTTTGGAAGATATGACATAATGATGATCCCACATGATCCGGTAAAAAATCCGGCAATTATCATAGAATTTAAAGTATGCAGCCGAACACGCAAGGAAACACTGGAAGATGCTGTGCAGTCAGCCTTGCAGCAAATTACAGATAAAAAATACGAAGCGGAACTTTTAGCACAAGGTATTCCGAAAGAGCGGATTCGGCATTACGGATTTGCGTTTGAAGGAAAAAAAGTGTTGATTGGAGCATGAAAAACGGGTACTCCCGAAGCAGGGGTGCCCGTTTTTGCAGCTATTGAACGCTGATTTCAACCTTTTTTCCACAAAATGCTACGCCGTATTTGTAGATGGTTTGTATGCCGGCAGCAGAGAGTTCGGTGTCGTATTTTTTGTCAATGATCTGCTGCAATGCTTTCTCTGACAGCTTTTTGAGCTGTGTGTCAGAGCACCCTTTGGCGGCCTTTAACTCAATTAAAATACCGGGAAGTTTTTTGTTTGTCGGTTTGAGCTGGATGTCATATCTTCCATCCCCGGATTCTCTATTGGAAGAGACAAAGGAGCCGCCAAGCAGAGCGCAAAGTCCAAGCATAAAACCATGGTAGAAATTTTCTCCTGCAGTATCAAAAGAACTTACAGACTGCATCAGAAGTGTTTGAAGCAGGCGTTTTAGCTTTTCGTTATCGCCGGAAAAGATAGCTTCCTGAATGGAAATTGCTGTCGGCTGTGGGATGACAGTGTCCAATTGCTGTAGTATTTCTTTATGATAAACGAGAGAAATTTCTTTATTTGGCAATGCTACTTCACACATAAAGTCACCGTTAAAAGCCGGTGTGGTTTTTAACACTTTCAAGTATCCGGCAACCAGCAGAAAACTGTAGATGGTGGATGGATTCTTTTTAATCTGCGGATAGATAACTCCGGTATCAATGTACGTGGTAAAGGTTTTTCCATTTACAAGAGAAGTGAGTTTTTCATAAATTTCCTGATCAGCTTCAGCAATGATCTCACCGATAATTTCATTGCTTCCGGTAGCCTGCCAGAAAGCACGAGGTTCACAGTCATTATTAAAATAGTTGATAACAGACCAGGGGTTGAAAATCTCGGTTTTGCCAAAACGGTATCCGTCGTACCATTCGCAAAGCTCGTTGTACTTGTTTTCCACGCCATAATAGGCAGTCATTTCACGGATCTCATCCGAGGTAAAACCAAAATAAGAACTGTATTTATTGTCTAGCACAGAATTGATCGTAAGGTTATTTAATCCGCTGAAGATACTTTCCTTTGCTACACGGAGAATACCGGTCAAAAAGCCAAAAGACAGATGCCTGTTGTCTTTCAGACCGCCGGAAAAAAGATTCCGCATAAAGAGGATGCATGAATCGTAATAATCGTTCATGTACCCCTGCTGTATGGGAACATCGTATTCGTCAATGATAATAATTGGTGCGATCTCATAATGTTTATGGAGCATGCGGGAAAGATCGCAAAGGGCGGAAGAAAGTTCAACTTCCGTAACGTCGCCGCATAAGAGTTTTTCAAACAGTTTCTTATCGTATTTGTCACAAGTTTTGCTTGTCTGTAATTCGATGTGTCGATGTGCTTCATTGGCAAAAATATCTTTGATGGCAACAAGTGTCTCCGCCCATGTGTTAAATTTAACATCTTTAAAAGAAACAAATATAACGGGATATTTGCCCTGATAATCGCGGTATTTTTTTCCACACTGCCATATTTTTTTATCTTTAAAATAGATAGACGTATCTTCTTTCGTTTTTTCAAAAAAGGTGCGCAGCATATCCATGTTCAATGTTTTTCCGAAACGGCGGGGACGGGTAAAAAGTGACACCATCGGGCGCTCATCAATAAAATCTTTGATCATCATGGTCTTATCAATGTAATAATATTCTGTTACTGCTACACGATAATCCGATATGCCAATCGGAAGAGGCAGATTGACAGGCCGCGTGCTTTTTTTGTAGGCGCCGGTGCGAACCCGTTTGTCAGCAGGCTTTTTCGCGTCAGCAGGGATAAGCCAGAAACGCCCCTCTTTTTTTGCCCCTTTAATTTTTCCTTCTTTACAAAGCGTGGTTATCCGCCGCTCGCTTATATTCCAAAGTTCTGCGGCTTCTTTTACGCGCATGGTATCAGACATAGCACAACCTCCTAACGATAATTATGGTTATAGTATAACTATTATTCGGAACTATGTCAATAAACTTCGGAACAATATCAGTGGGATTTGATATTGTTCCGAAGAAGGTACAGAGGCCAATGAAATGTTAAATTTTTATGAAATCATTCGGAATGAATTGACATATTATTATAAAAAAGGTAGTATAATAATAAAGACAGGCAACGTGAGTGTCTGCCAAGCAGTGAAGTAAGGTGTTGTGCCAGAGAGCAGTGCCTTATGAGCTTTATACGGGTTTGACGTTTACCACAATCTGGCTAGAGATGCTATCTCGAAAGAAAACGTCGGGGGCTCTGCTTTTTGGCAGAGCCCTCCTTGCTTTAAGGAGGGATGTATATTTGAGGAATATTTTAGATTGTATCAGTACTTTTTTGTTACTTCTTGATACAGAATATGAAATTGTATTAGGACGTAAAGGTGTTGTGGAAACATTAAAAATTGTGTTTGATAAAAAAGACTGTTTTCATATAATGGGGTTACAATATTTGAAGGATAGACCAGAATTAAATCGTGATCGGGGGAAGGTGTTTGATGAAATTGCTACCGGAGTCATTACAGCAAGTAAACTAGAAACGTCTGATTTTTATGGTAAAATAGAGGATCGAATACACTTTCTGCCTTTGCTGGAAAATATCTTAGACAGTAATGATACTGTATTTAAGTATAATAAAAAAGTAAATATGTATTCTCTGATTGATGCGGATTATCTTATGAAAAATAATAAAGAGAACAGAAATCTTTTTTTATTTCTTTCAAAGAGAAAAGATGGTACATATTTTTGCAGATCTTTTTTTCCAGAAGATAAAAAAGATTATACTAGAAATCAGGCATCATGGACTTTGCTATATAAAAAGAAAATTAACACAAAAACAGGTGCAGAGCATGTGTTGTTTAATCGATTAAAAGATAGTAATACAACGGAGTGAATGGGAATAAAGGATATTTCATTTTTCAAAAACAATTTATCATTGAGAAGAGAAGAAAGGGGATTTATGGAAAAACGACAAGCGAAGGCAACCGGGATCATAAGTGAATACAATCCCTTTCATGAGGGGCACCGCTATCAGATACGGAAAGCCAGAGAAAAGACGGGCGCGGACGCGGTCGTCGTCGTGATGAATGGTGATTTTGTGCAGCGCGGCGAATGTGCGGTGACAGATAAATATGTGCGTACGAAGATGGCGCTTCTTGGCGGCGCGGATTATGTCTTTGAACTGCCGGTGAGGTATGGGATTTCGAGTGCGGCGGATTTTGCTTACGGCGGGATACTGGCACTGGAGAGCCTTGGCTGCGTGGATGCGGTCTGTTTTGGGTGCGAAGCGCCGGAAGATATTGACACAATGGCTGACATTTTTTGGAAATGTCAAAGAGAGGCGGAGGGAATTGCGCAGATGAAACAATATCTGGCGCAGGGATTGTCCTATCCGGCGGCGCGACAGTACTTTTTACAGGAAAAGACAGGCTGGA
>DJNB01000104.1:2336-12719 GCA_002435545.1 Lachnoclostridium sp. UBA6475 | reverse complement strand
ATTATACCAAAACACTCGCTACGCTTCAACATAAAAAGTAAACATATAACAAATTGTAATAAGTTACCTCTTCTCAAACGCAAACATTTGTTCTATAATATAAAAACAAAGGAGGTTCTGATAATGAGTGCAATCCGCGAAAACTATACTTTAGCCGATGTTATCTGTCAACACAAAACAGATGGTACCATCATTCCACTAAAAATTCGTATCGCCGATGAAGATGGTGAATACCAGATCTTTAACATCAAATCATATAAGGTGCTATCGGATCATAAGGAACATACTCTGCCTAATAATGGTGTATCTGCTACACTCTCCAATCACCTTTGGCAGTTTGAATGCAAGATCTGTGTATTCAACATGATAAAACGAATTTATCTCTTTTACAACTCATATGAAAACCTATGGAAAGTTTCAGTTCCTTAATATACTTTTATTTTTCCACAGATTTTCTCTTCCGAAAGACATATACTGCAGCACTAGCTGCAAACAGTACCCCTGCCGCCATCGGAATAATCGGTATCATTCCACCAGTCTGTGGTGTCTCCGGGATATCTGGAATCGGTTCATCCTTTACGATAACCTTCTGCACATCACCGGTATCTTTAATCGTTACCTTTACCGGCTTAGCAAGACGATACCCTGAAGGTGCTGAAGTTTCCTTGAACGTATAGGTTTCCCCAACGACCAGTTTTCCCGTGATGTCATACGCATCATCTTTGGTAACAAATTCCATTACTTCATTTCCTTTGGAATCCATGACAATAAATTTAGCACCACCAAGAGCCTGTCCAGTCTTTTTGTCCAGCTTCAAAAGCTGGATATGTGTCTGGCCATCTTTCATAACCGTCTTGTCGTCTTCCTGCTCCAGATATGTACCGTCCTTTTGTTTGATGTTTACCACAGAAGTCACCGTTCCGTCCTCTGCCACCTTCTGCTTAAGCATATAGGTAATAGCTTCCGCAGTCACATAACCATTCGCTGGCTTTGTTTCTGTCAACGTGTATTCCATATCATGAAAAAGTCCACCCACATGAAGGTTTCCGTTTTCGTCAAAAGAATACTTCAAATTCCGATAACCATCTTCTGGTGTTACCGATACTTTCACCGAGTCCCTATTGCCAGAAGTCCAGGAAATAATCTCCTTTCCTGCCCTATCTGTAATCCTGAGATTGCATCCTGCAAGTTCTTTAGAATCGGCTACCGATACCTTGTCAATCTCATTAGTTGTCTGCTTATTGGATTTTATACATTGTGCATAAATAACCGGAGTCTTTTCATCCTTATAAGTCAGTTTTACCGGTATCTCTGTCTGATCCAGATAATAACTGTCTGAAACAGACAATTCCTTCAGATAGTATTCTCCTGAATTAAGCGTTTTCGTTCCTGCATTTTTCTGGGAACCCTCTTCAACTGATGCGGCAGAACCACTCACACTCTCTGCACTGCCACTCTCTGTATCGGCTTCATCCATAAGTGGCAGCATCATATCCGAAATAACAGAACCATCTGCCCCTGTCGTAAGCGTGGTAAGCTCTGTTCCTGCATCTACAATTTTCTCGCCGTCCACATTGAAAATATCATGTTTCGTATACAGACCAAATACAGCGCCACGGATTGGCTGCTTCGTATCCGCATCTTCTTTCAACAACTGTATCTGTGGTCGAGCCAGCTTGTTATGCAGATTCAGCTCACCTTTATCATTGGTATCAGAAGTGGAGTTGAGGACAAATTCATCCCTGCCATTTTTCCATGTAAACTCCAGATTCCATTCATTCTTTTCCGGAAACACATAACCATACAATGTTTTTACTTCTTTTACTTTGTATTTTCCCAAAGGAAGCGTAAGATGCACAACCTCTTTATCATCTACCGAATAATTACAGATTCCTTTACAATCCGATGCGAACTCTACCTTGTCTCCGGTGATGATTGTGGCAACCTTATCCCCGTCTCGAAACCATGTATCTCCCTGATTATCTTGTGTGGCAATATCACCATCTGCATAGATTTCGAACTTGGCACCTTTCAAAGTTTTATTCTCATAGACAAACTCTTTCTTATCTTTATCCCATCCCGTCAGCATCTCACCGGTTTTGGAAACAGACAGTTTTCCGTATGTTTCTTCGTTTGTATAAGTTACTGTGATCACCGCATGTGTATTGCCATCTTCATCAACATAGGATTCATAATTGTCTGCCTTGCTGTTAATTACAACTTCAATAAACTTTTCTGTGATATGAAGTCCATTTGCAGAATCCACCTCATAAATACGATACCTTGCAGAGTGAAGCGGCTTCACCGTCATAATCTCGCCGGATTCATCCGTTATAAAGGTATCTATGGTTTTCATCTGGTTTCCATTGCTGTAACTTTGTTTAACCAGTTCCTCGCCATCCTCTGTTATCTTGTAAATCTGATAAGCAGTTCCCGGCTTCAGCACTTGCTTTTCTGTCTGTTTATCTTTTTTCAAGATTTTCAGATAGGCTTTGAACAATTTGTTATTGAGGGGATAGGTATACACTTTTCCATTCTCTGTTACCGCCACTTCAAAATCATTCACATGGATGGCATCTACATCACCGGAATCCACCTGATGTACAACATATGTTCCATAATACAGATTTCCTGTTACAGCATACCCATTACGGTCAGTCTTGATTGTCGCACGTTCATAATCCGTACACTGATCATAGCTTCCTTTATTTTTCAAATACACCTGGAACGTAGTATTTGCCTCAGGCTCAAGCAATCCGGTATCCACATCCGAATAATACTTTTGAATAGCAACTTTTCCAAGAATCGGTGTATTAGGATATCGTTCTGTTTTTAGTTCTACCGTAAATTCATTTGCTTCAGCAGAAGCATCCACCTGGATTTCTTTTACCTCATCACTAAGGACATAGCCCTTTGGTGCAGCCGTTTCCTTCAGATAATATTTCACACCGCTTCTCAGATAATCGGTGGTGCATTTCTTATCTTTGATGGTATACTCTCCGGCAGTTTTAGCATTACCGGAAGCATCATATACGGTTGCTTTGGTCTGACATGCTGCATCTGCATAAAGCTGAAATTTGGCTCCGTCAAGGGCTGCCTCTCCATGGGCATTACCATCCGCAGAATACCCATCATACTTTTCAATGCGGATACTTGCTTTCTTATACTTGTTTGTCACACCTGCCTGATATGCCTTTTCGTAATCCGAATGAATTTCAACCTGCATATCCGGCCAGCTGCCATCTGCATTACGATACCAGCTGTCATTTTTACCAAGTGTGATATCAACACCTTTTGCATAAACCGGATCAAGAACAATATTTTTATTTTCTCCTGTACTGTTCTCGGTAAGAGTATAACTGTTGGAAATGGATTCTTTGATGGCATTTAAGTCATCGTTCATCAACTTTTCGGCTTCTGCTTTTGTCATATTCTTTCCAAAATCAACACCTTCATCCAGTTCATAATCATCCGTTAAAACTTTCTTCGCTGCTTTTTTCTCTTCTGCTGACATCTTCTTTAGCTCGTCATCCGGATAATAAGCATACTCTTCTGTATAAATATAGTAGGTCATTCTCCATGCAATTCTACCGGAATTTCTAGTATATCCTGTTATGGAAAATTCTGTGTCATTATTCGTGTCGGCAGTACCTAAATCTGTTCCATCACGGTCTGTCACTTCAAAGGAATACAATTCATCAATGTTTTTTGCATCCAAAGTAAACTGAATTCCGGGAAGACCTTTTCCATCTTCATCTACTTTTTTGACCGTAATTCTCTGGCGGTAATACTCATCCTTGCTGACATACTTCGGTGAGTAATCATGCGTTGTTTCATCCGCATCAACTGTAATAAGTGTCTGATACGATTTGTTGCTTCCTTGTTTTTTCCAATAAGTTGCTTCTGCTGTCCAACTTCCACTTGGTTTAAAAATGGAATCATATAAACTGTCTACCGTTTTATCGTTCCAATAACCGGTGTTACTCTTTACCTGCTTTATGACATCTTTTAACTGTGTCTCCGATGTACGGTCTTCAGAAACAGACCACATCAATGCCTGACTCATGATAAAAGCTTTTTTGCTTCGCTTCTTGTCATTCACATACCAGCGAATTATCTTGGCATAGTAACCATGTCTCTCTCCGCCGGTATTCTGATCCCACTTATAGGTTTCTGTACTCTCATAGGTATTCCCTGTATGGCATGTTTTTCCAAGGCTAAGACAAAATGCCCTTTTCCCGGCCACTTTCATTTGAAACCATGTGCCACTCTTGGTCTTTGAGCCATAACTGACACTTCCTTTTTTGCCAAGGGAATCCACCTTTACATTTCCTGTCGCCGCCTGTACTGATATACTGTTAAATGGTATGGAACCAAACAACATAAACAATGCCAGCATTCCTGCTATAATTCGTTTTGTTCTGATTTTTGTCTTCATTTTTTCCTCTCCTGATCTTTTATTATGATTGATTTTCTACTTTTCTCTGGTGGTGCTCTTCCCATTTTCATCGCCCCTTCCTGGCAAAAGAAAAAAGCCCTCTAGTTTTACTAAAAGACTTTTCTCAAAAAATATTTACTTGTATCGATTTATTCTTAATTCGAAAGAATGATTTCTCCCGAAGAATTTTCTTCTACTGTCACACTGACCGGATTTGCTTTTTGGTAGTTGCCATCCGTTGCCGTCTCATAAAAACGATACGTTTTTCCCACTTCAAGAACTATATTTTTATACTTTGTTTCACCAATCGTCGTTGAAAAACGATTCTTTTTATCCGTCACATCATAATAAGCAATCCTACAATTTTGCAAAAAGCTATTTGTGCTTGTATCAAACCGCTTTACAGAATACATTTTCAGTTTGTAATCCCGCCAATTCGCAAAATCACTTTTCTCTCCATCCCAGAAAATAGCAAACCACATGGTACCCACTTTTGCAATTGCTCCACATTTATGATCAGCATCCAGTTAGTTTCTCTTATGTCCCTTACTCTTTGTCCAGCGCCTCATCACTTCTGTGGGAGAATCACTGCCACTGGTAAGCATATTTTCTGCAAATAACAGTCTTTTGTAGACAGCATAAAGGCCGAAATAATCTCTGGTATCTGCATTCAGATTCTTATGCTCGTCATAACCACTTTTGTTCATGCGATAGATAAGAAAATCATACAATTCATCTGACCACTCCAGTTTTCCGACACCCGCGGCGGTTCTATACTCATTCTGCTTTCGGAATACCCGCATAGCATTCTCCTTGGCCGTAAGAGTTTTCTTTGTTGCTTTATTCTGCTTTTCAGAAACTTTAACCAAGTAAACACTTGTTTTCTTTTTCCTCTTCTTATTCTTCCAGCAAACCGTAACCTTTGCCGTCCCTTTCTTCTTCGCCGTAAACCGGATTTTTTTAGACTTTTTAATCCGCTTCACCTTCACCACAGATTTCTTTGAAACCTTGATCTTCATCCCGGATTTTTTATCCGAGTTAGGAATGGTTACTGTTCTCTGTTTTCTGCCATTCAGAACCAGTGAAATTTTCTTCGTCTTCGCCTGAATTTCCGCTCCCGGTGCTGTCATCATCACACATACAATAACCAAAATCAATGCTCTTGCCATCTTTTTCATATCAATCACACGCCTTTCACTGTACGCCAGTCATTCCTGACAATTTTTATTATACTGTATTTGCCTGTTCGTTAAAACATATTTTTGAGTTTTTTATAATCAATGGAATTCTTACTTTCCATTCGCTTGTCCAATTCATTTAAAAGCTGGCTGTTGCACTCTTTTACTACCTTCCGGATGTCCTCCAGAATGTCATCTTCCTCCGTCGATATGCCATTATGTCTGTAATAGTAAATCACAGCCTCTCGTATGTAGGCACTTCTGTTCTCCACATTTTCCAAAATGTTATAAACGAACTGATGCCTCGGATTATTAATCCGAAGTAACACCGGAATTCTGACATGCTCACTCTTTTTATCCATCCGCTCCACCTCCTGTGCCATTAACTTTTCTGCCTGCTCCATAAAAATCATACATAACACGGTTACTGATATCTAGGTCCCCCTGCGATTTTGCCTGATAAAGCACGGTCAGCATATATGCCTTATGATTATGAACTTTGGTCACTTGTTTTTGATATTGTTCAATGGCATAATCAATATCCATCCGATCCAATTTCAAAAGCCTTGATTTCACAACTGAAGCCGGTTTGTCCTCTCCCATTACCCGCAACACTGGTTTCTTGGTATTCAGAACATCATACAGCACATCCTTAACCGTATTAATAGATTTTTCCTGCAAAGCAGAAACATACTTTGGTTTCAGCTCATAATGCTGCTCTATGAACTCCATCGAATATTTCTCTCCCATCGTATCAACATCTTGATTTGGACAAGGATTTGATAGATCAGTCTTTATATCAGGTTTTATATTATAGTCTTTATTATTGTTACCCCCATTTGCATTAGTATGGTTTCCATTACTACCGTAACCATTGCTACCGTTTCCATTACTACCGAAAGGGGGGTAATGGTCTTTGATACCATTCGTACCATTTTGGGGGTAATGGTCCTTTTCCTCTTCAGAAACCAAGTTGTTTTTCTTCTTTTCTGCCCGTTGAAGGTTATCACTTGTGACTTTTCCATCTGCATTATGATACAAGGTGTGCGGACCCTCTTCTGGTTCATCCAACAGTTCATACTCCGTACGCCAGCATCCATTGTCCGACATAATATGTACTTTCAGATATCCACTTTCCTTAAGTTCTTTCCATGCACTGTCAAAAGCCTTTTTTCCTTCTTTCGCCAGACGCATAAAATCTTCTTTTGTCCACTTCCTATCCGGCATGGAGATATATGCCTGTATGACAAGATATAATCCCTTTGCTTTTAAAGAAATGTTTGCATCCTTTGTTATTTCATTTTGAACGACTGTAAAACCCTTTTTACTTCGGAAGAAACCTTCTGCCATGATATCACCTACCTGCCATCGAATGGTTGATCCTCATCTGCAACAGATGAAAAATCACTTTCTTTATTTGCCGGTTTTTTCGCACTTTTCTTCTGTGCGAACTCAACCTCCTCTGTAATGATACTGAATCCATAAACCTTGCTTCCCTCTTTGGTTGTATAATTATTGTTCTGTACCCGTCCAATAACCAATACACGAGAGCCGCTGTGAAAATATTTCTCGACAAATTCCGCCTGCCTTCCAAAGGAAGTGCAATGAAAGAAATCCGCATCCGCATTTGACTTCTGCTTTGTCTTTCGATTTACCGCGAGATCAAATTTGGTAATAACAATGTCCGTTCCATCCTCACTTTTCTTTCTTGTAGTTTTGGGATTTCTCGTCACATTTCCCAGTAAAATAATCTTATTCATTTTGTCCGCCTCCTCTCTTTTGTTTCCATTCATCCAATAACTCTAAAATGATTTTCATCATTTCCTCTTCTGTGGTTTCTTCCTCAAAATACTCTGATAGTCGTTCATTTCTCAGAGTAATTTCTTTTTTCTTTTTCTGCTTGGGTGTCGAAAAAAGATACTCTTCCAATCTGTCGGCATCTAATTTCCCCTCCAAACTGAATTTCTTTATCTCATTTGCCTGTATTGTCGATATTTTCTTCCCATACCGGCAAACAGCATCATAAACCATACCCTGCTCTTCTTCCGAAAGAACAGACAGGCTGACACCTTGAACCAATCCAAGCTGCTTATTATCTACCAAAGCCAGCAGATCATCACTTAATCTGGCAAGCCATATATAGCGCTGAATCATCTTATAATTTTCGCCACTTTCCTCAGACATCATCTTCAGGCTGTTTCCTGCCTTGCCCTGATTCTTCATGGCATCATACTTGATTTTGTATGCCTTTGCTTTTTCACTCGGCCGGATGTTTTCCCGCTGAATATTGGAATCTACCATAACTACGCTGGCTTCATCGTTATCCATTTCTTTCACAAATACCGGCATTGTTTCTAATCCAAGCACTTCGCACACATGCTTTCTTGTATGCCCGGAAATAATCTCATAACCGCCTTCTTTGCGTTTTCGGACAATTCCCGGCACCAGTACACCATGCTCTCTGACACTTTCAATCATCTCTGCCAGTTCCTCATCGGAACGAATCTGAAACGGATGGTTATGAAATTCATGAAGTTCAGAAAGCGGTATCTCTTTCACATCTCCTGCTTCGGCAGCATTTTCAGCTCCCCTTCCACCAAAGAGGTCATCAAAACTCGTTAATTTCACTTTTTCCATAGCCTTTGTCCTACTCATGAGCGATTACCTCCTTTGTCAGTTTCTCGTAAGCATGTGCCACCGGATGTTTCTTATCTAATGTAAAGATACTTACTCCAGCTGCTGATGTTTCAGCTGCTTTTACCGAAAATGGTATTTTACTTTCAAAGATAGGAATGGATTCCCCATAATATTTCTTGATTAGTTCCATAATGTCCTTGGCATAATTGGTTCTCGCATTCAGCATGGAAATCAAAATCCCTTCAAACTGAATCTGCGGATTCAAATGCTTTTTCACACGGTAAATGGTTGTGATTAACTGCTCCAATCCTTTTACTGGAAGATAAGCTGCCTGCACCGGAACCAATACACGATCCGATGCCGTAAGCGAATTGACCGTTATCATTCCTAAACTTGGCATACAGTCAATGAGTATGTAATCATAAAAATCTCTCATGCTTTCCACATATGTTTTTAGAACAAACTCTCTGCTCATAGCATTTACAAGAGAAACATCCACTCCTGACAAATCAATGTTGCATGGCACAAGGTCAAGCCCTTCTTCATGATGAATGATTCCTTTTGTCACATCCACATCCTTATCCATGATAATCTGCTCCATAATACTTGGAAGTGCAATCTCCAGTTCATCCGGATTTTCAATTCCAAGACTCTGTGACAAATTTCCCTGTGGATCTGCGTCAATGACAAGCACTTTCTTTCCTTCTCTTACTAAACCAACTCCAAGATTTACTGTTGTGGTAGTCTTGGATACACCACCTTTTTGATTGCATATGGCAATTACTTTACACATAATTCTGACCCTCCGTATTTTTTTGGTTATTTTTCATTTCGATAAACATCTACATATAGTCGTTTATACTTTCCATTCGTTCTTTCTATAGAACTAAAATTTGAAATATTTCTTACCTGCCACCGGCAATCTCGCTGCATTTTCTTTAAAAACCAGCGAAGTTCCTTTTTGGTGCCAGATAATCTTACTTTTAACATATATTTCACCTCCAATCTTTGCCTGATTTCCATAACACAAAAAAGGCACTTTCCTAAACTACTAGGAAAGTGCCCTAAGGTACAAAATCTTATGAAATTGAACTCACCATATGCTGTGAAACATGCATATTTCAGCATTATCACGCATTATTACAAACAAATTTGTTGCAATTTTGTTGCAAAATCCAATTACAATATCTCTGAAATAACGTATTTTCGTTATTACTCGATGATTGTAGCAACACGGCCTGAACCTACTGTACGTCCACCTTCGCGGATAGCGAATGTAAGACCCTGGCTCATAGCGATTGGGTGAATCAATTCGATTGTCATTTCTACGTTATCACCAGGCATGCACATCTCTGTTCCTTCTGGAAGTTCGATAACACCTGTTACGTCAGTTGTACGGAAGTAGAACTGTGGACGATAGTTGTTGAAGAATGGAGTATGACGTCCACCCTCGTCCTTAGTCAATACGTAAACCTGAGCTGTGAATTTTGTATGACATGTAAGAGTTCCTGGCTGACAAAGAACCTGTCCTCTTTCGATGTCTGTTTTCTGGATACCACGAAGAAGTACACCAGCGTTGTCACCAGCCTGAGCTTCATCCAACTCTTTGTGGAACATCTCGATACCAGTTACAACGGATTTCTGAGTTTCTTCTTTGATACCAACGATTTCAACTTCGTCGTTCAAGTGAAGTGTACCAGCCTCTACACGTCCTGTAGCAACAGTACCACGTCCTGTGATAGAGAATACGTCCTCGATAGGCATTACGAAAGGCTTATCTGTGTCACGCTCTGGATCTGGGATATAAGAATCTACAGTATCCATGAGTTCCATGATCTTGTCGCCCCACTCGCCGTTTGGATCTTCCAAAGCTTTCAAAGCAGAACCTTTGATGATTGGGCAGTCTGTGAAGTCATACTCTTCAAGAATCTCAGTGATCTCCATCTCTACGAGTTCAAGGAGTTCTTCGTCATCAACCATGTCACATTTGTTCATGAATACGATGATGTAAGGAACACCTACCTGACGGGAAAGAAGGATATGCTCTTTTGTCTGAGCCATAACACCGTCTGTAGCAGCTACTACGAGGATAGCACCATCCATCTGAGCAGCACCAGTGATCATGTTCTT
>DJNB01000104.1:0-2299 GCA_002435545.1 Lachnoclostridium sp. UBA6475 | reverse complement strand
CAGTCAACGTGTGCGTAATGTCTCTTCTCTGTCTCATACTCAACGTGTGCAGTAGAGATTGTGATACCACGCTCTCTTTCTTCTGGAGCTTTATCGATATTCTCAAAGTCAGTTGCCTCATTACCTGCAACTCTTGCAGCCAATACTTTTGTAATAGCAGCTGTCAATGTTGTTTTACCGTGGTCTACGTGTCCAATTGTACCAATGTTACAATGTGGTTTCGTTCTTACATATTTTTCCTTAGCCATTTCTAAACGTCCTCCTAACATTTTTTTATTTTTGTTTTAGAAATTTTGCTTTACGTGCCAATATACATACATTATAGGGGATTTCTCTCAAAAAAGCAACACCCAATCGTTAAAATATATCGACAAATTTATTAGTCATTTCTCTGAGCGAGAACTTTATCCTGAACATTCTTTGGAGCCTGTGCATATTTCTCGAAGAACATGGAGTAGTTTCCACGACCCTGAGTAGCGGAACGAAGCTCTGTAGAATATCCGAACATTTCAGCAAGAGGTACATAAGCTCTTACGAGTTTTCCTCCACCGATGTCTTCCATTCCTTCGATCTGTCCACGTTTTGCATTCAAGCTTCCGATAACATCACCCATATATTCCTCAGGCATTGTTACTTCGACTTTCATAATAGGCTCAAGAAGTACTGCGTTTCCTTTCTTCATGGCTTCTTTAAATGCCATGGAACCAGCGATATGAAATGCCATTTCACTGGAATCGACTTCATGGTAAGAACCATCCCATACCGTAGCTTTTACACCAAGTACAGGGAAGCCGCCAAGAATACCAGCCTGTGCTGCTTCTTCGATACCTTCTCCAACTGCTGGGATGTATTCTTTAGGAATTGCACCACCGACTACAGTAGACTCGAAGATAAATGTCTCTTCGCCGTTTGGATCCATAGGCTCGAATTTAACTTTACAGTGTCCGTACTGTCCACGTCCACCAGACTGTTTTGCATATTTACTGTCAATATCAACAGGTGTTGTAAATGTCTCTTTGTAAGCAACCTGAGGGGCACCTACATTTGCCTCTACTTTGAATTCACGAAGCAGACGGTCTACGATGACATCGAGGTGAAGCTCACCCATACCTGCGATGATTGTCTGACCAGTTTCCTGATCTGTATGAGCACGGAATGTAGGATCTTCTTCTGCAAGTTTTGCAAGAGCTTCACCCATTTTACCCTGGTCATTCTTTGTCTTAGGCTCGATAGCAAGCTCGATAACCGGTTCAGGGAATTCCATGGACTCAAGGATTACCGGATGCTGCTCATCACAGATTGTATCACCCGTTGTAGTTACTTTGAAACCAACGGCTGCGGCGATATCTCCGGAATAAACCTTATCGATTTCGTTACGTTTGTTCGCGTGCATCTGTACGATACGTCCTACACGCTCTTTCTTTCCTTTTGTAGCATTCAGTACGTAAGAACCAGAGTTCATTGTACCAGAGTACACACGGAAGAATGCGAGTTTTCCTACGAATGGGTCTGACATGATCTTAAATGCCAGAGCGGAGAATGGCTCTTCATCGGAAGATTTACGAGTCACTTCGTTACCGTCTTCGTCAACTCCTGTGATGTCAGGAATATCTGTTGGAGCTGGCATGTATTCGATAACACCATCCAACATCTTCTGAACACCTTTGTTTTTATAAGCAGAACCACAGAATACAGGAACTGCTTCACTAGCGATCGTACCTTTACGAAGAGCAGCCTTCATTGCATCAACGGTAGGCTCTTCTCCTTCAATGTACATTTCCATCAAATCATCATCCAGCTCGCAGACTTTTTCTACGAGGTTGTCATGCCATTCCTGAGCAAGATCTTTCAAGTCATCCGGAATCTCTGTGATTTCGATTTCTTCGCCCTTATCATCTCTATAGTAGTATGCTTCCATCTCGAACAGATCGATCAATCCGATAAAGTCATCTTCCTTACCGATTGGAATCTGTACAGGGATTGCATTTTTGCCCAAACGGTCAATGATCGTCTGAACCGAATAAAAGAAATCTGCACCCATTTTATCCATCTTATTGATGAATGCCATACGAGGTACATTGTATGTGTCAGCCTGACGCCATACATTTTCTGACTGAGGCTCAACACCGGCTTTTGCGTCGAATACACCGACAGCACCATCCAATACACGCAGGGAACGCTCAACTTCTACAGTGAAGTCAACGTGTCCCGGAGTATCGATGATATTGATACGATGCTCCAAAGCACCAGCTTTTGGTTTGTGGTGGTCTTCCAAAGTCCAGTGGCAGGTTGTAGCAGC
>DJNB01000070.1:8312-16124 GCA_002435545.1 Lachnoclostridium sp. UBA6475 | reverse complement strand
GCGCGGTTCGTAATGCTTTTGGATCCCGGCACAGTCACTTCGTACGACCGTCCTTTTTTCAATGGTCTGCATTGATAATCCATGAAACTCCTCCATTCTGTGGTCTGATACCTACTATCGTACCATACTTTTGTAAAAATTTCCACGAAATCCGCAAAAAAAGAACCTAAACTTTGAGGCTTCCCAGCGTTTAGGTTCTCATTCTTTTTCTTAATTTACATTATTTGGCAAATGCTTTTACTTTTTCGTAAATGCTGTCTGCGTCCAAGCCATATTTTTTAACCAATTCTACGGCTGGTCCGGATTCACCAAAGGTATCATTGATACCGATCTTCATTACCTGTGTCGGGCATTTTTCGGAGAGTACATCACATACTGCACTTCCCAGTCCGCCGATTACAGAATGCTCCTCTACGGTAACTACTTTTCCAGTTTCTTTTGCTGCTTTTACAACCAGTTCTTCATCCAATGGTTTGATGGTATGAATGTTGATCACTTTCGCATCAATGCCATCTGCTGCCAGCTTGTCTGCTGCTGCGAGACATTCAGACACCGGAAGTCCGGTAGCGATAATTGTTACATCTTTTCCTTCGCGAAGGACAACACCTTTTCCAAGTTCGAACTTGTAATCCGGTGTATCGTTGATCACAGGTACTGCCAATCTTCCAAAACGAAGATATACAGGTCCTTCATGCTCGATAGCCGCACGTACCGCTGCTTTTGCTTCGATATCATCGGCCGGGTTGATAACTACCATCCCCGGAATGGTACGCATCAAAGCGATATCTTCATTACACTGGTGTGTCGCACCATCTTCTCCTACGGAGATTCCGGCATGTGTTGCACCAATCTTAACATTCAGCTTTGGATAACCGATGGAGTTACGAACCTGCTCAAAAGCACGTCCTGCTGCAAACATGGCAAACGAACTTGCAAATGGAATTTTACCAGTAGTTGCAAGACCGGCAGCAATTCCCATCATGTTACACTCCGCAATTCCACAGTCGATATGACGATCTGGGAAAGCCTTTTTAAAGATTCCTGTTTTTGTCGCAGCTGCAAGGTCAGCGTCCAGAACTACAAGATTCTCATATTCTGCGCCAAGCTCTGCAAGTGCATTTCCATAACTCTCACGAGTTGCTATTTTTTTCACTTCACTCACAGGGATTCACCTACTTTCTCTAAATCTGCCATAGCCTGTGCATACTGCTCATCATTTGGAGCCGTTCCATGCCAGCTTGCCTGATTTTCCATGAAAGAAACGCCTTTTCCTTTGATACTCTTTGCAATAATGGCAGTTGGCATTCCTTTGGTTGCTTTTGCTTCATCAAATGCTTTACGCAATGCATCAAAATCATGTGCATCCACATTGATCACATGGAAATTAAATGCTTTAAACTTGTCCTCGATCGGATAAGGAGAACATACATCATCAATCTTACCATCGATCTGAAGACCGTTATTGTCAACAATTGCCACAAAGTTATCCAGTTTACGGTGTCCGGCAAACATCGCTGCCTCCCACACCTGTCCTTCCTGAATCTCACCATCTCCAAGAAGAGTATAAACACGATAATCTTCATTGCTCAGTTTCGCAGAAAGTGCCATACCAACTGCGGCGGAAATTCCCTGTCCCAGAGAACCACTTGACATATCCACGCCCGGAATGTGTTTCATATCCGGATGTCCCTGCAGGTAAGATCCGGTATGACGCAGCGTCGTCAGATCTTCTACCGGGAAAAATCCTCTGTGAGCCAGCGCGGAATAATATCCCGGCGCTGTATGTCCTTTACTCAATACAAAACGATCGCGGTCCGGCTTTTTCGGATCTTTCGGATCGATATTCAACTCTTCGAAGAACAAATATGTATAAATATCTGCAGCGGACAAAGAGCCACCCGGATGTCCGGATTTTGCACTATGTACAGCAGTTACTATACCCTTACGAACTTCGTTAGCCATTTTCTTTAATTCTAACGTATTCATACACCTATCTCCTTTTAGTTTTATTCACCAAATACAGCTTTATAATCTGCCTGGAATTTTGCAATACCCTGATCGGTCAATGGATGTTTTGTCATCTGCTCGATAACACCATATGGAACGGTTGCAATATCTGCACCAGCCAATGCACAGTCTGTAACATGAATTGGGTTACGTACACTTGCTGCGATGATCTCCGTATCGATTTCCGGATAGTTTGCAAAAATTGCAGCGATGGATTCGATCAAGTCGATTCCCGGCTGTGAAATATCATCCAGACGTCCTAAGAAAGGAGATACATAAGCAGCTCCTGCGCGTGCTGCAAGAAGTGCCTGATTTGCTGTAAAGATCAATGTTACATTGACAGCGATGCCTTCACTTGCCAATACTTTTGTAGCTTTCAGTCCTTCTACTGTCATCGGGATCTTAACTACCATATTTTCATGAAGTTTTGCGATTTCTCTTCCCTCTGCGATCATGCCTTCTGCATCTACCGTTGTCGCTTTTACTTCACCACTGATCGGTCCGTCAACGATCGATGCGATCTCTTTCAATACATCTTCCTGGCTTCTTCCGCCCTCTTTGGCGATCAAAGATGGGTTCGTTGTTACACCACAGATCACTCCCATATCATTTGCCTTTTTGATGTCTTCAATTTTTGCTGTGTCTACAAAAAATTTCATGTTTAATACCCTCCTGAAAGTTAAATATTTATATCATATGATACCGGGATCCCCGGTGAAAACTCTCTGCATTTTTATGCGGACAATTTCCACCTGACCCCTGGGATATCACATAATTTCAATGTTCCTACCGATCCCATTTGTCGCAGAGTGCGTTGATCTGATCGGTAAATTTGGCTGTCTCTTTGTTGCTGAGGCCTTCGTTCTTCCGAATAACGGCCATCAGGCGCTCGCCAGCCAGGAGCAGACGTCCAAATACATCCATCGCACGCTTCTTCGCTCCCTCTTTTTTCTTTACATAAACTGGTTCTGCAATGTACTCAAACTCGCCCGTGATAAGATTAAATATCGTACCACTGTAAGGCGCTGTCGCCGGCAGACCGTGTTCTTTTTCCAGGCATTGCGCAAAACTGTCGCACACCTGGTCTTCTCCGTGTACCACAAAGACACGCTTTGGCTGTTTTTCATCAAAACCAGTCACCCAGTGGATCAGTCCTTTTTTATCCGCATGTCCGCTGATACCGGATATCTTTACAATTTCTGCCCGTACTTCCACAGGCTCACCAAACAATTTTACATTTGCCGCGCCCTCTAACAGGGAACGGCCAAGAGTTCCGACCGACTGATATCCTACAAAAACGATCGTACTGTCTTCTCTCCATAAGTTATGTTTCAAATGATGACGGATTCTTCCGGCTTCACACATACCCGATGCGGAAATGATGACTTTCGGATTGGGATCAAAGTTGATCTCTTTACTGTCATCACTGGTAATGGAAAGTTTCAGTCCTTTAAAACTCAGCGGATTGATTCCATTTTCTACCAGAGCCTTTGCTTCCTCATCAAAACATTCTTTTACATTTTTTCCGAAAATACTCGTCGCCTCTACAGCAAGAGGACTATCTACATATACTTCAAAATTAGGATTTGTTGTAATCAGTTCCTGTTCTTTGATCTGGCGGATGAAATACAGAAGTTCCTGTGTTCGTCCTACGGCAAATGCAGGAATCACAACATTTCCGCCTCGGGCAAATGTCCGCTCTATGATCTCTGCCAGTTCGGCAACATAGTTTGGTGTATCTCCATGATACCGGTCTCCATAGGTAGACTCCATTACCACATAATCCGCACTGTGTGTCGGAATCGGATCCCGCAGGATCGGCTTATTGACATTTCCGAGATCCCCGGAAAATACAATCGTTCTGGATTCTCCATCTTCGGTGGCAAACACTTCGATTGAGGAAGAGCCCAACAGATGCCCGACATCCGTAAACCGGATCGTGATCTCATCACACAATTTGATCTTTTTATCATAATCACACGGAATCAAAAGCCTTACCGCCGCAAGTGCATCTTCCATCGTATACAGCGGTACATAAGGTTCACCGCCGGAACGTTTTGCTTTCCGGTTTCTCCATTCTGCCTCAAACTGCTGGATATGTGCACTGTCACGCAGCATGATCGTACTGAGTTCCGCTGTCGCTTTGGTGGCAAATACCTGACCGCGGAATCCGTTGGCATAAAGCATCGGCAAAAGGCCGGTATGATCAATATGTGCATGGGTAAGCAGTATGTAATCAATCTCTGCCGCATTGACAGGAATCTCCTGATTTTCAAACAAATCTCTGCCCTGTTCCATACCAATGTCTACGCAAAGGCGTTTACCGCCTATTTCAAGATAATGACAGCTTCCTGTCACTTCGTGAGCAGCCCCAAGAAATTCTAGTTTCATTGCTACCCCCTCCTTTACTTTTTTCGCATCCCGGATTCGTGATTCTTAATCCGAAAGGATTCTTTATCTTACCCCATAATGTATTTTCGAAACTCATCAAATGTTACTAATAGTATAACTCACCTATCCGTTTTTTTCAACTTCTTTTTTGTCTTTCTTCTTGTTGATTATTGTTCGCAGATTTGCTATAATGATAGTCTAAGATTGTACATATTAACAAGGAGGAACCAATATGACGAAGTCATATTATAAAGATGGTTCCGACGACCTGCCGCCGAGCGGAAGCGAGGGGGCAACACATATTATACGAGGGAGGAAACCCACATGAAAAATAATAGAATTGTTGTCGCTCTTGGAAGAAATGCCTTTGGAGAGACCTTCCCGGAGCAGCAGAAAAATGTAAAAAAAGCAGCAGAAGCCATCGCAGATCTGGTAGAAGCAAAATATGAAATCGTTATTACACACAGCAATGGTCCGCAGGTCGGCATGATCCAGACAGCAATGACCGAATTTGCACGGCTGGACAAACGCTACACGGTAGCACCGATGTCCCTGTGTGGTGCCATGAGTCAGGGATATATCGGCTACGACCTGCAGAATGCAGTCCGCTCGGAGCTTTTGAACCGCGGTATTTTTAAACCGGTTTCAACCATCATCACCCAGGTACGCGTGGATCCTTTTGACAAAGCATTCAACCATCCTACTAAAGTAATCGGCCGCTATATGACCGCCGAAGAGGCTGAGGCAGAAGAAGAAAAAGGAAACCACGTTGTAGAAGAAAATGGTTCTTATCGGAGAATCATCGCTTCTCCACGTCCGGTCGACATTTATGAGATTGACGCGGTAAAAGCACTTGTCGATGCCGGTCAGATTGTAATTGCTGCCGGAGGCGGCGGCATCCCGGTTATGGAACAGGGTACAAAATTAAAGGGCGCAAGTGCTGTTATCGAAAAAGACTACACCGCAGCCAAACTTGCGGATATGTTAGACGTTTCTACTCTCTTGATCCTGACCGCCCGTGACCAGATGGAAGCCGATGGGAAACCAATCGATACCCTGACCTCGGAAGAAGCAATCCAATTGATGGATGAAGGACATTTTGATGAAATTACTACGCTTCCAAAAATAGATGCCTGCGTATCTTTCGTTACTTCCGGCGAAGAACGTACAGCAATCATTGGAAACCTTGACGATGCGTATCATCTCATCCGCGGACGCCGCGGCACACGCATTACCAAATAAATATTTCAAAAAGGAACTGCCCTCCCCCACAGGGAATGAGCAGTTCTTTTTGTTTTCCTTTTCTATGCAGAAAAAAAGAACCTTGGTTATCTACCAAAGTTCTTTTCCGTGCGGATGGTGGGACTTGAACCCACACGAGGTCACCCCCGCAAGATTTTGAGTCTTGTGCGTCTGCCATTCCGCCACATCCGCATGTGTGAAATGTTTGCCTTACAACAATCAATATCTTACCATCCGCCATCTATTTTGTCAATACCTTTTCTAAACTTTTTTTCAAGAAAAAATTTTTTGTCTCAAATTGCACTTTTTAACATTGCATTTCTTGACCACTATTTGTCATTTATCTTTTGATGTTTGCATATTTGCATTTCCACTTTGCAGATATTGTCTATTTTGCATTGTCTTATTGCAAACTATTGACATTTCGCAATGCTTTTTTTATAATCGCATTATAACTGATGGCTGCATTGCAAAAATGAAATTGGAGGAAACCCATGCGCTATATACTGAGAGAATCTGAACGGCCTCTTGCCGGAGACTATTATTATGAGGCTACCAAGACAACCAACGATCATTTTCCGGATATACCGGCACACACGCACAATTTTTATGAAATCTATATCTTCCGCACCGGTTCTGTAAAACTTGCCATTGAAGATAAAATTTACAACGTGCGGCGGGGAGACATTATTGTAATCCCACCTTTTACGATCCATCAGCTTTTACCGGAAAACCCGGATCAGATTTATGACCGTATTTATATGTATATTTCAGAGCCATGCCTGAAATCATTTCAGTTTAACGAACACTCGCTGCTAAAACCGCTTCAGATGGCAATGGAAGAAAAGCGTTTTCATTTTCATATTGCAGATGAGTCGGATTATGAACAGATTTATGAAGCAATGTTTGCGATCTACAAAAATAAAAATCAGGAAATTTTTGAAAAAGAGATGATGAACCGTTCCGGCATTACAAAGCTTGTGACATTGATCAACAAACATATTTTTATGGATATGGGACCAAAAAAGGTAACACATGTCAATCCGGTCATTGATAAAATTCTTGCTTATATCAATGATAATTATGCCAGCCCACTCTCACTCGAAGACCTGTCTGCCCGTTTTTACATCAACAAGTTTACGATGACGAAGCTGTTTAAAAAGCAGACATCTCTTACGATACATAATTACATCCTTTTAAAGAGGATCAGTATGGCAAAGCAAAAAATAACCTCCGGCGCTCTTCCGTCGAAGGTTTATCTGGAAACCGGCTTTAGTGATTATTCTACCTTTTACCGGGCTTTCCTAAAGAGTGAAAATATGTCTCCAAAAGATTTCGCGCATTATTGCAGATGATCACCAGGCATGGTCTTTCCGCATCTGTGCATCCGTTTTTAGAAAATAAGTATATCGTGGCCTTGTATTTGTATTTTTTTCATTTACAATAGGATCGTCAAATGTGACATCTACATGAAGCCACTTTCCTTCAATCTTGACAAGATTCCATGCATGGCCGCCGCCCTCTGACACACCGGCGATCATCTTACATGGGATCTTTAATTTTTTCATGATCTTCATAAATGCCTTTGAGTACCCATCGCATACGGCCAGACCGCGCACCAGCGCCCCTTTCGAAGTATGTGACACCTTCGGAACCGTACCGCGCAGATAGTTGTCATAGTCGTACCTGACATTGCGGATCAGCCAGTTGTGTACGGCTTTTACTTTTTCTCGCGCAGTCATCCCCTTTTTAATTACGGTTTTTATGACCTGGTCAACTCTTTTGTCTTCTGACTTTGTCTGAACCTGCACCGTGAGGGTATATTTCTTTGCACCAAACTGCGCCGTTATTTTGGCTTTTCCTGCCTTTTTTGCCAGCAGTTTTCCTTTGCCATCGACAGATACCACAGCAGGCGCAGACGATTTCCAAATAATGGTTCCCATCGCATTATACAATTTTAACGTCTTTTTATCTCCTTTGAGCAGAAAAAGTGTTTTTGCCTCCAGTGCCGTTTTTTCACTTGTTACTACCGGAATGTCATGCTCCTTCGCATACGCATACTCTTTTGATCTTTTCGGCGCAACCATATTTACAAGCGAATCGCATTGATAAACCATATAGTTTCCAACCGAATCTGCTTTTCCCGCACAGACAATAAACTGCAGATTCGGG
>DJNB01000070.1:7939-8290 GCA_002435545.1 Lachnoclostridium sp. UBA6475 | reverse complement strand
CGGGCATTGGCAAAAACTGGCATTGGATATCTTTTTTACGCCGGAGGGGATGATCACCTTTTTTACCGCTGCATTGTGCATAAATGCTCCCTGATAAATGGTCGTAACGGTATCCGGAATGATTACGGTTTCTTCCGATCCCTGATACTGCAAAAGAACTCCCTGTGAAATAACGAAGTCATTGTCTGTCACCAAATCCTCTTCTTTCTCGGATGGATATACGGGAATTTCCCCCTCTGCACTGCTTTTCGGTACTGCACGAATGCCAATATTGGTAACAGAGGACGGAATTTTTTCTTGCGGTACTATTTTTCCGGCAATCTCCAAAACCTCTTCCGGTGTCAGAGAATC
>DJNB01000070.1:0-7894 GCA_002435545.1 Lachnoclostridium sp. UBA6475 | reverse complement strand
GACGTTGAAACTGCTCTTTTGTAATTTCATATTGATATATCTGGTTAAAGGTAAGATAATACGTATATTCTTCTGCTGCTTTGGTCTGTCGTTCCGGAATGCCTCCTGCCAGAACGAGTACCACGCAGAGTAAAAGTATCTTGGAAATCCATTTTTTCATATTGTCCTGCCTCCATTTCTATTAATTAGAAATACTGATCAAAAATCTTTCTGGCAATCGGGACGGCATAGGCACTTCCTGTACCCGCGCCTTCTACGACAATGCTGACAACCAGCTTTTTCTCTCCCTTTGCTGCATAGCCGACAAACCAGGCATGAGAATCACTGGAACCGGCCTTATACTGTGCCGACCCCGTCTTTCCGCCAGCCTTATAATTGCTGCTTGAAAGTGCTGTCGCCGTTCCGCTTGTCACGGTTTCACGCATATATCTTCTCAAAACAGCAGATTCCTCTGTAGACAGCAGTTGTTTTGCCTGTTCCGGTTCGTTCTGTGTAACCACTTCTCCATCGTGATTCTGAATGTGGTCAACAAGATACGGTTTCATCAAGACCCCGTCATTGAGGGCTGCACAAACGAGAAAACTATTTTGGAGCGGTGTCGTCAACACCGTTCCCTGTCCGATCGCCGCCTGCATAATATCTCCGGTCGATGCCTTTTCAAGGGAAAACTGAGAAGATTTCTGTTCCAGCTCTTTGATTGGCAGCGTCGTATTATAATAAAACTGTTCGCATAGTTTTGTCCAGGATTTTGTATTTAATCCACTTCCAATCTGGGCAAATGCCGCATTACAGGATTCGGCAAATGCCTGCCTCAAATTCACATTCCCATGTACTTCGTTGCCATAACAACGGATGCTGCCATCGCCGGTTCCGATCTTGCCGGTACACCGGTACGAAAATTTACTAAAGTCTTTATTTTCACGCATATATTCAAGCAATGTATACAATTTAAAGGTAGACCCCGGCGGATACAATCCCTGTGTCGCACGGTTGTACAGCGATGAATTGTCCGAAGAAGCCTGTGTCAGCCTTTCCCAATTGGCTTCCAGCCGGTTGGGATCGTACGTCGGTTTCGAAACCATGCACAGGATCTTTCCCGTGTCCGGTTCCATCACAACAACTGCTCCGCGGTGGCTTCCCAGCGCATCACTGGCGATCTTTGACATTTTCAGATTGAGTGTCGTCACCACATCATTTCCGGGATTTTTCTTTCCTTTTAATTCATTGATAAGTGCGGTCAGCTGGTTAATCCCGGAGGTCAGCATTGTATAACTTTCCGATGCCTCCAATCCGGTCTTTCCATGCGTTGCACGTCCTACCACATGCGCAAATAATCCATCATAAGGATATACTCTTACTTCATTCCCGCTTCCGGTTTTCTGTGTTTTGGCAAGTACTGCTCCGCTATCGGAAAGGATGCTTCCTTTTGTCACCCGTTCTGCCATCAGATCCTGACGTTTGTTGTAACTGTTATTTAATATTCGATCGGTATCGCCGGACAAAAACCAGATTACATATCCAGCCATGAAAACAAACAGAGCCATAACAAGATACGTAACCGTAGCCATCTCCCGGTTCATCCGTTTATGCTTTTTCTTATCGTCTTCTGGATTTTCTGCCAGAAGGTTCTTTTTCTGTCTCTTCTTGTTCAAGGCTGTCCTCCTCTTTTCCATTTAGTACATACATACCCTGTATGACACTGAATATAATGATCGTTGTCACAATGGAACTTCCTCCATAACTGATAAGAGGAAGTGTCACTCCGGTGGACGGAATAAATTTTGTGACACCGCCGACACATAAAAATACCTGAAAGATAAATACCACACTAAGTCCAAATGCCGTCAGTTTATAAAACTGTTTTTTCATCTTCATGGCAATATTTACAAACATAATGTAACTGCTTAAATATACCATGATCAGACAGATGGCAAATACTCCGCCAAGTTCCTCCGAAATCGCAGAGAATACAAAATCACTTTCCACAACCGGCACACTTCCCGGCAATCCCTTTCCAAGTCCCATACCGATAAATCCACCGGTTCCGATGGCAAACAGAGACTGCGCCACCTGATAGCCGCCTCCCCGGATCTCAGCCCAGGGATCACGCCATGCCTGCACACGGGTCCGCACATGCGAAAACAAATGATACGCCACGACCGAAGCGACCGTACCACCGGCAAGTCCGGCTCCCAGATACAATACCTTTGTCGTCGCCACATACAATACAAAAATATAAGTCACAAAATAGATCAAGGCCGCTCCCAGATCCTTTTCTGCCACCAGGATCACGACATGTACCGCGGCAACCGCTGATATAATGACAATATGCTTGAATTTTGTCGTCTGCGATAAAAGCGATGCCATAAAAAATACGTATAATATCTTTACAAACTCCGACGGCTGGATTGCAATACCTCCGACGCTGATCCAGTTTCTTGATCCGTATTTTTCCACTCCGATCACAAAAACAAGCATCAGAAACAAGATACCCAATACCGCATAATACCATCCCATTTTTTCCAAAATCCGGAATTTTTCTATGATCAGCGGAACAAAGATGCAAAGCACCATTGCGGCTGTTGCCAGTATGATCTGGTGAATGGCATAATCGGATGCCAGCCTTCCCAAAATGACAAAACCAACCATCATACACATCATCATATTATTGAGCACCAGTTTTGACAGCCCTTTATAACAGGCCTGATACACTTTAATAAAGATAAGATAAAACGCAAATTCTGCCGCCCACAGTCCGACATAGATAATATTCCTGTTTTCCATGATCAAAATCGCACTCATCAACGCATGCAGAAGCAGTGTGAGGGTTCTCTGCGCAGCAAAGACACGGTTTTGCTTTTGTTTATTATGTCCGGCAAATGCCCGGAAAGAGTAAAACGTATAAAGCGCAAACAGCAAAATGATCACATAACGCGCCATCTCTACGATAAAAAGTTCCATTGCTTCAAAACCTTTCTAATCTCATGAGGTTCTACCAGCGCAAGCTCGGCAAACGGCAGATCATCCTCACATTGTAATTCCTGTACCTTTCCTTCTTTCTCATAGCAGAAATTATAGCAGTATTCACAGATCGGTACAGAAACAAAACCATCCTTTTTCGGTGTCGTAATTTCCAGCGGTGCCGGCTTTCCTCCGGTTCGGAGACAATTTCCGGTCTGCTGGTTTACACATCCCTTCGTCACCATCACTGCCATTCTTCCGGCAGCCAGACTGGTGTGTTCTTTCATCCCGAACGTCTCATACACCTGTCTTGTCCGTTCATTCCACTGATACAGACGCGGGCCGGCGATCCTTGGAAGGTGGTCGATCTCCAGTTGCTGTAACATCGGCAGATGTTCCAAGGACTGGATCAAAATCCCTGACAAGTTTCCCTTTTGCAGTTCCTGTCCATAGTGTTGCCAGTTTTGCAGAAAATGTTTCCTTGCCGGCAGATCTAAGATCACCGGGAGAGAGATCATAAAGGGAATCTCTTCCATCTCAGATGCCAGTTCTCTCCAGCATTTTCCGGCAAACCACTCTAACGGAAATACCGGTACTAACTTTGTGTTTCCTTCTTTTATGATTGATTTTACCTCATAAATTTGTCGAAAATCTGTCACATTTACAAACAAATGTTCTTTTTTTATTTTTTCCGATACCACCGGCTTTTGCGGACGTTTTGCCGGAACCTGCCGGCGTTTCTTTAACTGCCCTTCTTTGAGTTCCCGGCCGATCTTTGCAAATCCTTCGCGGCGCAGAGCCGCAATCTGTCCGAGCGGCAGAAATGCTCCCTCTTCCACCGAAACCTCCAGCGTAGAAAATGTAAAATCACTTTCTCCGGTCTTTTGAAGGCGTTTGCGGACATCTTCCGGTGAAACCGCTTTGCCTTTTGCCGGTTCTACACAGATTCCGGTCACTTTGCAGGAAACCGCTCCACAGAAAAGCTGCAGCGTCATTTCTTTTCCAATTTCTGCCTGAAAGACACCGCGTACCGGCAGCTTATCTTCTCGCTTTTCACGTTCCACCGCTTGTCCGATTTCCTGTAAAAGTGCCGCATTTTTTGTGCGGAATACCTTCTGCCCCGGCTTTATCACACAGCCTTTTTGATACCGCGCCGTAACTTCCGCCGGCGGCAGGCAGCCATTTTTCACCGTATACTCGTACACTTTTTCGCCATTTTCATCGCGGAATTCAAGGACATCCTGATAAGCGATCTCCTCGGTCAGCCGGAACACAGCCTCTCCTTTTTTTACCCGGAGAACCGTTCCCACTTGCACACCATAATGCCCGTTTTTTTCTTTATAAATAATATTTTTCTTGTCTTTTTCAAATAAATAGCCTTTGCAGAAACCTCCCCGGTTGTACAAGTCCATGAGATTTTTTACATCTTTTTCCAATTCCTTGTCGTCCGGTTTTACCCCTGCTTCATGTGCATCCGCATAGATACGGTATAACCTTGCCGTCATGGCGGCATATTCAAGTTTTTTCATGCGGCCTTCGATCTTAAACGAATCGACGCCGGCGTCCATCAATTCTCCCACCTGTCCGAGTGTACACATATCTTTTGGACTTAAATAATATCCGGTTTTTCCGGATGACAGACGATACGGCAGACGGCATGGCTGGGCACACATGCCACGGTTTCCGCTTCTACCACCGATCGACTGACTCATCATGCATTGTCCGGAGTAGCAGTAACATAGCGCGCCATGAACAAACACTTCCATCTCCAGATCGGTATGACGGCGCATCTGAGCAATCTCTCCGATGCTCAACTCCCTCGCCGGCACGACGCGGGTCACCCCATACGGTTTCCACTGGTTTGCTCCCTCCGCCGTAACG
Source organism: Lachnoclostridium sp. UBA6475 (assembly GCA_002435545.1). Classification (GTDB taxonomy): domain Bacteria; phylum Bacillota; class Clostridia; order Lachnospirales; family Lachnospiraceae; genus Eubacterium_F. The sequence goes on along the minus strand of DJNB01000070.1, from coordinate 3,052 downwards.
ATCGTCATCTGGGTACTCGCATGGATATCCAGATCTGGAAATGCCTCGTGGATAAACTGCATCACCCCGATATCCTGTACGATGACGGCATCCAATCCATTGTCATAAAGGGGAAGGAGCAGATCGTACAGATCCCCTTCTAACTCCGGATCGGTCAAAAGGGTATTGACCGTTACATATATTTTTTTATCGCGTGCATGTGCAAAATCAAGGATACCACACAATTCTTCCACCGACGGATTGTCTGCAAATGCTCTCGCGGAAAACCGCCTTGTCCCTGTATAAACCGCATCTGCCCCATGCAGCATGGCAGCATAAATCCCATCTGCCGAGCCGCCCGGTGCCAATATTTCTACACTCATCGTTTTCTCCATTCTGAAACTTCTATAGAAAGACAGACGAGAAACAAGTGTTTCCGCTGTTTCCCGTCCATTTCTCTGTTCTTATCTTTTTCCTCTGCGGTTTCTTGATTCCAAATCCGTAATACGGCGTTCTGCCGCTTCCAATTTGGCTTTTAGTTCACCGCGTTCACTCTCGCCCTGCTCATATTTTTCTTTCCATTCTGTCGTTCCCTCTTCCACCTTTTTATTAATATCCGCTTTTGCTGCTTCATATTTTTTCACAAGATCGGCTTTTGCTGTCTCAAATTTTTCTTTTAATTTTTTGCCATCCTGTGTATATTTTGCTTTTGCATCCGCCAGATCTTTTTTGCTCTTTTCGCGCAGATCCGCAAGTTTTTCTTCCTGCTTGTCATATTTTTCCTGCAGCGATTTTTCCTTTTTCGCAGCATCTTCCAATTCTTTTTTCAACTGCTCAATTTCTTCGTTCGCCGCCTCTAACTTCGTCTTTGTTGAAGTTTTTTCTGCCTCGCTTTCCGATACTTTTTTCTCCGCCTCGTTTGCTTTGGCAGCATTTTCCTGACTGATAACATTGAGTTCTACGACTTTTTTCTCGGAGGCTTCCAATGTCTTACGCAGTTCTTCCATCTGCTTTTTCAGATCGGCTTCTGCCGTCTCCTGCTCCAGGATCTTATGTTTCATCTCAAGAACCATCTTGTCCTTGCGCTCATTGTCTTTCATGACCGATTTCACATCGCGGTCCACTTTAAAATAATCATCTGCAATATTGATCGCAAGCAGGATATTTTTCAGTTCAATATCCATCGTCGCGTAATATTCTTTTTTCTGAAATTCCGAAAGTTTGCTGTTGATATACGTAGCCACTTTCTGGATATAATCTGCACTTTCAAATCCACAGAGTGTATATTTTCGTCCGTTGATCAATACATCTACGTCATTTTTACTTTTCATGCCAGTCCCCGTTTCTTTATCTTTGCCAAAATATGGCAGTTTTCTAACAATATCTATATCTAATTTTACACGAAATTCTGCATTCCGTCAAGATTGAACTACAGCCGGTTTAGAAAACTTGACGGTTCCAGCAGTTCCTTAAAGTTTTCAATATAAAAATCTGCTTTCGCCTTATTCTCCTCCCACTCTGCCTGCGCTGCCGGATCGTATACCGCAACAGTCTGAAAGCCGCCGTTTCCGGCCGCCTCTATCCCTTTTGTAATGTCCTCAAACACAAGACACTGCTCCGGTCTGCAATTCATTTTTTCTGCCGCTTTTATGTAAATATCCGGAAATCCTTTACCACGCGCTACTTCGGACGTTTCCGTAACCGCCTCAAAATATTCAAAAACACCGTTTCGCCGGAGGCAGGGTTCAAATAACGTGCGGTACGAAGCCGTCGCAATTCCGAGGTGAATCCCCTGCCGTTTCATTTGTTCGAGTACTTCTGTGACATCCGGCTTGATCTTAACCCTCTCGTGGTACATCTGCGCTGCCATGCGGTCCCATTCTGCGATCACGTCCTCGACCGTCTCGTTTAATCCGAACCGCTTTATCGTATATTCTGCCGTCTCATGAAATCCCATTGCGGCAATTGCTTTGGGATAATCCGGCGGGACATCAAATCCACGTTTTCCGAGGAAATCGATGTCCACCTGATTCCAGACCCACATGGAATCCAAAAGTGTTCCATCCAGATCAAATATTGCACCTTTTATCTCCATTTTACTTAATCCTTTCAAAAAATCCGTCCTTTTCAAGATCTCCGATCACTTCCTCTGCAATCCTCGCATGTCCGGTCTTATTCGGATGCGGATCAATGCCACGCAGTGAGATCATGCGGTTGACGCACACCTGCTGACTGCCGGCAAAGGCAGCGTTTACATCTGCGATCTGAATTCTTGGCGTTCCTTTTATTTTACCCGAATTTGCAAAAACTTGCAAGGTCTTGATTTCCTCATAACTGTTGTTCAATCTGCCAATGTACTGTCTGGCAATATTTTTAATGTTGATCCCGAAGACCTCTTCCATCGTAAAAGACACGTCGTCACACGGATTGTAAATGTTATTCATGACGATTTCCGCCTTCGGCGCCCTTTTTTCAATCTCTGTCACCAGACGCGGCAGTGTCACTTGAAACTCTTCGCACGCTTTTGAAAACAACGCATCGCCTTCGTTTTTTAATTTTTCCACATCCGGGCTTTGGGATAAATACTGCATCAGATCGTTGGAACCGATCGATACCGTAACCAGATCCGCTTCTTTCAATGCCTCATTATACTCTTCATAATGCGGATTGGAAGAATCTGTCAATCGTTCCAACAGTTCTTTGCTTTTTAACCCGTTTTCCCCAAAATTCCAGGCATAGACTCCTTCACAGACGGACTCCAGTTTTTTCTGAACCAGCGCCACATAACTGTCGTTTTGTACATCCTTCAACCCATATCCCCCGGCAATGCTGTCTCCCAGCGCCACATATCTTACAATTTTTTCCTCACAGTCACCGGTAGAAAGTTCAATTGCGGGCAAAAGAAAAAGCAGGCAAATACCGGCTGCAATGACCAGACGAATCCATTTCACGAACCTTCCCCCTTTCCTGTAAGTAGTTTAACAGGGGTTAGTATCTCCGTTTTCGGATTCTTTTATGCAACATTGCCGTTCGTATTTCCTGCTTTTTTCTGCCAGTTACGGCAGCATATATT
>DJNB01000149.1 GCA_002435545.1 Lachnoclostridium sp. UBA6475 | reverse complement strand
AGGAACGGCGCTTCCATGAGAGAGAGCAGATTCCGGAAAAACAGTGGAAGATCACAGACGAGGACTGGAGAAACCGCGCAAGATGGGATGACTATGAAAAAGCCGTAGATGAGATGATCTTACGCACCTCGACAGAGTCTGCACCGTGGATCGTGGTGGAAGGAAACAGTAAGTATTACGCCCGGATCAAGGTGTTGAAAACGGTAGTGGATGCGATTGAACAAAAATTGAAAGAAATGTCATGATAGAAAAAAAGGAACTCTTTGCCAACGTGTTGACAGAGAGTTCCTTTTGGATATTATTCTACCGTTACGGACTTTGCCAGATTTCTTGGCTGATCGACATTCAGTCCTTTTTCCACAGCGGCATAATATGCCAGATATTGTAAAATAACAACCGATACAAATGGAGTAAACAGAGGGGCTGTCTCCGGCAAAATGATCTGATGGTCGCATAAGCTGGCATCTACCGATGCGCTGCTATCTGTGATCAGGATAACTCTGGCTCCCCGCGAGCGGACTTCCTGAACATTGGAAATGACTTTTGCGTACACATCCGGCTGGGTGGCAAGCGCAATGACAGGAATGTGATCGGTAATCAGGGAGATTGTTCCGTGTTTTAATTCTCCGGCAGCGTAGGCTTCTGAATGAATGTAACTGATTTCTTTTAATTTCAATGACCCTTCACAGGAAAGGGCGTAATCCAATCCTCTGCCGATAAAGAAAATATCCGATGCCTTTGCCAGATGGTGTGCGATGCTTTCCGCCTGATTGTCAAAGGAGAGAGCTTCTTCGACGGCATCTGCCACATGATTCAGGGAAGACATATACTGTTTGACTTCTCCTTCGGAACATTTTCCGGTAACATAAGCAAGCCGGAAAGCAATCAGGTACATGACGGCGAGCTGGACGGAATAGGCTTTTGTGCTGGCAACAGCAATCTCCGGGCCGGCATGTGTATATAAGACGTAATCGCTTTCGCGTGCAATCGAAGAGTTTTTAACATTTACTACCGACAGGGTTTTGGCTCCTCGTTCTTTTGCCAGTTTGAGCGCAGCGAGAGTGTCGGCAGTCTCTCCCGACTGGGAAATGGTGATCAAAAGCGTGTTTTCGTCTACAATAGGATCCTGATACCGGAATTCCGAAGCAATTTCCACAGTAACCGGGATGCGTGCCAGTCGTTCGATCAGATTGCGTCCGATCAAGCCGGCGTGCATGGCAGTTCCGCAGGCGGCGATGATAATGCGGTCAATGTCTCTGAAAATTTCGTCGGATACATTATCTGCCGAAAAGTCCGGAAGTCCGTTTTTGACACGCGGTTTGATCGTATTTTGAAGTGCTTCCGGCTGCTCGTGGATTTCTTTCATCATGAAATACTCATAGCCGCCTTTTTTGGCTGCTCCGATGTCCCAGTTGATATGGTGGATCGTTGGCCCGTAGATCTCACCGTGTTCATTTTTTTACAATAATTTCCTCTTTTGTCAATTTGGCAAGATGATTTTCTTTCAAAACAAAGTAATGTTTCGTATGATTGACCAAAGCGACAACATCTGAGGCAATGATCGATCCTTTGTCCGTATGGGCAGCGACCAATGGACTGGCATTCCGGATGGCATAGATCGTATCCGGAATGTCTGAAAACATAATACAGAACCCATAGGCTCCGGTAAATTTGGAAACCGCCTCCCGGATGGCAGCTTCCGGATCTCCGTGATAGCAATCATCCATCACCATGGCGGCAATCTCTGTGTCCGTCTGGGAAACGGGAGATTTTCCTTTTTTTGCCAATTTTTCCTGCAACTCCTGATAATTTTCAATGATCCCATTATGAATCAAAGTAACTTTTCCCGCCGTGTGAGGGTGGGCGTTGGTATGGGAAACACCCCCGTGAGTAGCCCAGCGTGTATGCCCGATACCACACGAGGAATCCCCGGCTGCTGCCTGCTTTTTTACAAGTTCACGCAGAGCAGAGACTTTACCTACGGTTTTTATTGTTTCAATTGTTCCCTTATGAAAATAAGCAATGCCGGCACTGTCGTAGCCGCGGTATTCCAACGTCTGCAATCCGTCTACAATTGCCTTTTTTGCATCAATATCACCAACATATCCTATAATTCCACACATAATCATTCCTCCAGATCAATTAAATTTTGGCAACCAAAAGACAGAACCCGGAAAAAGGTCCTTTTCTTTTAAGGTATTCATTTGGTTCGTTTGGGAATATGATCTGTACGAATTTTGTGTGGCAGTTGCCTGCTGATTTGTATCGTACATAACGTATATCATAGAAATACGGGAGAGTATCCGCCGAATTTTCGATACCTGCGTAATGCAGGATGTGTGAGATGCCACATGCCCTCCAGCCTCGTCAACCCCGTCCGGGGTCTGGCGCTAAGTTTATCGCATTGCGAAAGCATTTCTGCTGTATGCTGTTACTCCTTTCTTATCTCAAAAACAATTGCATGATAGCATACTGGGATAAAAAAGTCAAGAAGCACCAAAGAAAGCAATTGTAAGAGCACAAAAAATATGATAAAATAAAAATACTATGAGCAGGAGGACGACAGATGAGTAATTTTAAAGTAGAGTTGAAAAAAGTAGTGGACGATTCCTATGAGGTACAGATCGGAAAAAATCTGATCCCGGAACTGGTGAAAGATTTAACCGGAGGCCTGGCAGGGAAAATACATAAATTTGCAGTGATCACAGATTCTATCGTGGAGCCGCTGTATGGCAGACAGATATGTGACGGGTTAAATGAGGCGGGTGCGCAGGCAGAGTTGTTTGTGTTTCCTGCGGGAGAAAAAAGCAAGGTAAGAAAGACAAAGGAAATGCTGGAGGACGCTATGCTGGCGAAGGGATTCCGGAGAGACTGCTGTGTCGTAGCCGTTGGCGGAGGCGTGGTTTCGGATCTCGCCGGTTTTGTGGCAGGCACGTTTGGCAGAGGAGTGCCTTTTGTAAATTATGCAACGACACTTCTTGCGGCGGCGGATGCTTCCATCGGTGGAAAGACAGCCGTAGATACGGATCTTGCCACCAATTTGATCGGTTTGATCTATCAGCCGAAAAAGGTTTATGTGGACATTGATACGTGGAAAACACTTCCGAAAAACCACCTCATCAACGGCATGGCAGAGACGATCAAACATGCGTGTCTGGCAGATTTTGAATTATTTGAATATATCGAGAAAAATATTGACAAAATTTTACAGTGCAATCCGGAAGCGTGTGAATATATTTCAGAGAGAAACTGCAATGTAAAATATCAGGTTGTCATGAAGGATGAAAAGGAGAAAAGTCTGCGCGAGATTTTGAATCTCGGACACACGGTAGGACGCGCTATCGAGACGGTGAGCGACTATAAACTGCTTCATGGGGAGGCGCTTTCCATCGGAATGGTGGCACAGGTGACCCTTGGCTGCAAACTTGGATTCTTAACGGAAGAAGAGAGGGACCGCGTGATCGCATTGCAGAAAAAGGTAGGACTGCCGGTAGAAATTCCGGATTATATCGACCGTGAGGCGCTGGTAAAGAAATTGTATACGGATAAGAAGGTGCGGGATGGCAAACTTCGTTTTGTATTCCAGAAGGGCATCGGAGAGGTGATGACATTTGGGGAGGATGTGTATGCGAGACCGGTAGCGGAAGAGGAAATCCGCGAAATTCTTATGAATATGTAAAAATGAGGGACAGGATTGAATAAACGACAGCTGGGAAGCGAAAAAGAAAGGCTTGCGGCAGAGTATTTGCAGGAACGGGAATATGAAATCGTTGCCTGCAATTACCGCTGCCGGCAGGCAGAAATTGACATTATTGCAAAAAAAGAGGAATATTTGATTTTTATTGAAGTAAAATATCGTAAGAACAAACAATGCGGGGGAAGTCTGTATGCGGTTTCCCGTGCAAAGCAGCAGAAGATCTGTTATGCCGCCAGACATTATATTGCGAAGCACAACATTCCTCTTAACCACCCGATGCGGTTTGATGTACTTGCCATTGATGGAGAGGAGATCATGCATATCAAAAATGCGTTTGAGACATACTAGTACTTGATTTTATTCGGAATATTTAGTAAAATATACGGATGGAGGAATTGAAATGAGTAAACCAATTGTAGCAATTGTTGGCCGCCCAAACGTAGGAAAGTCAACATTATTTAATACACTTGCCGGAGAAAAAAAATCAATTGTAAAAGATTATCCGGGAGTGACAAGAGATCGAATTTATGCAGATATCACCTGGCTGGATCACAGTCTTTCGCTGATCGATACCGGTGGTATTGAGATGGACAGCAAAGATGCGATGCTTTCCCATATGAGAGAGCAGGCAAATATTGCCATAGAGACAGCAGATGTCATCATGTTTATTACGGATGTCAGACAGGGACTTGTCGATGCGGATTTTAAAGTAGCGGATATGCTTCGTAAATCCGGGAAACCGGTTATCTTAGTCGTAAATAAAGTGGATAATTTTGACAAATTTATGCCGGATGTATATGAGTTTTATAATCTTGGCATCGGAGAGCCGCACCCGGTATCTGCTTCATCCAAACTGGGGCTTGGCGATATGTTAGATGCCGTATGGGAACTTGTAGACGCGGAAAAGTTTGAAGAAGAGGAAGACGAACGCCCGAAGATTGCGATTGTCGGTAAGCCAAATGCCGGAAAATCTTCTCTGATCAACAAATTGATCGGAAAAGACCGTGTGATCGTATCGGATATTGCTGGCACGACAAGAGATGCCATTGATACCGAGGTGGTACGGGATGGCAAAGAATATATCTTTATCGATACGGCAGGACTCCGCCGCAAAAACAAGATCAAAGAGGATCTGGAGCGTTACAGCATCATTCGTACCGTCGCAGCGATCGAACGATCGGATGTCGTCATACTGATGATCGATGCGGTCGAAGGTGTGACGGAGCAGGATGCCAAAATTGCCGGTATCGCACATGAGCGCGGCAAAGGATTGATCATTGCCGTCAACAAATGGGATGCCGTGGAAAAAGACAATCATACGGTAAAAGAGTATACCAATAAAGTAAGAGAAGTACTCTCGTTCGTGCCTTATGCGGAGATCGTATTTATTTCTGCATTGACCGGCCAGAGAACGAATAAATTATTTGAATATATTGAAAAAGTAATTCAATTTCATTCCATGCGCATTCAGACCGGTGTGCTGAACGAAATTCTGATGGAAGCGGTAGCGATGCAGCAGCCGCCGTCAGACAAGGGAAAACGGTTGAAATTGTTTTACATGACGCAGGTGTCTACCAAGCCGCCGACCTTTGTCTTGTTTGTAAACAGCAAAGAACTGATGCACTTTTCGTATCAGCGTTATATTGAAAACCGGATACGCGATACGTTTGGCTTTATTGGTACACCGATACGAATGTTCATTCGTGAACGGAAGGAGAAATAATCGTGAATTATATTGTAACAGGTGTTATTATTTTAATCATAGGATATGCATTCGGCTGTTTTTCTACCGGCTATTTTGTGGGAAAGAAAAATGGACTGGATATCCGTTCGACCGGAAGTGGAAATATCGGTACGACCAACGCCCTGCGCTCGCTGGGCGCCAAAGCAGGAGCAATTACCTTTTTGGGCGATCTGTTAAAGGCGTTTATCCCGACCCTTGTGGTAAAATTTGTCTTTTGTCCGGCGATGGGATATGCGAATGATATCACCTATTTATTTACCCTTTTGGCAGGTCTTGGTGTCGTGATGGGGCATAATTTCCCATTTTATCTGCATTTTAAAGGGGGAAAAGGAATCGCCGTTTCTGCAGCGGTTATTGTGGTGTCAAACCTTCATCCGGTCTTTATCGGAGTCGGACTTGCGATCTTTATTCTCGTTGTGGCAGTGACAAGGTATGTTTCGCTTGGATCGTTGATCGTCGTATGGTACATCCCGATCTTTACGGTATTATATTATCGTGACAGCGAACTTTTTCCATTGATTTTAATCGTAAGCTTATTATTTACGATTTTAGCTTACATAAAACATAAAGCAAACATCATACGTTTGATTCATGGTACAGAAAATAAGTTAGGTGAAAAAAAGGAGAAGAAGAGTGAAGAAAATTAGTTTTTTGGGTGCAGGAAGCTGGGGAACCGCACTGGCAATCTTATGTGCCAATAATGGACACAAAGTAACGATCTGGTCAAAGATCAAATCCGAGACCGATATGCTTCGTGAAAAGAGAGAACATGTAGACCGTCTTCCGGGGGTAAAACTTCCGGACAGCATTGAGATTGAAGACGATCTTGAAAAAGCCTGCACCGGACAGGATATTATCGTATTTGCGGTGGCTTCGCCATTTGTCCGCTCGACGGCAGAACTGGCAAAACCATTTATCCGCGATGGACAGATCATTGTCAATGTCGGAAAGGGCATTGAGGACAAGACGCTGATGACACTTTGTGAAGTGCTGAATGATGTACTTCCGATGGCAGATGTTGCCGTACTTTCCGGACCGAGTCATGCGGAAGAGGTGTCACAGGGTGTGCCTACTACAGTTGTAGTAGGAGCAAAATCCGAGAAAACCGGTGTGTTTATTCAGGATGTATTTATGAGTGAGTGTTTCCGTGTATACATCAGTCCGGATATGATCGGCATTGAACTCGGTGGTTCTTTGAAAAATGTGATCGCACTGGCAGCCGGTATGTTAGACGGTATGGAGCTTGGTGATAATACCAAAGCGGCACTGATGACACGCGGTATCCTGGAGATCAGCCGTCTCGGAGTGGAACTTGGCGGCAAGATGGAGACATTTTTCGGCTTGTCCGGAATCGGAGATCTTATCGTAACGTGTACAAGCAAGCACAGCCGCAATCATAACTGTGGTTATCTTCTCGGAAGGGGAAAGACGCTGGAAGAGGCAAAAGCAGAGATCAAGCAGGTTGTGGAAGGGGTAAACTGCGCGCAGGCGGCGATGGCACTGGCAAACCGTTATCACGTTTCCATGCCGATCGTAGAACAGATCAATGCCGTATTATTCCAGGGGAAGACGACAAAACAGGCATTAAAAGAACTTCTTATGCGTGACCGCGTGAGTGAATACCGTACGCTTGGCTGGTAAAAATTGGAAAAAAGCAGGAACTTCCCGGAGAATAATTGAATAAAAAGAAAGAAAACAGCCATACTATCGAAAAAAAGGAAGGATGGCTGTTTTTTATGTGGGGAATTATTATTGGATTGATATCCGGAGCCTTGATGAGTGTCCAGGGGGTATTTAATGCGGAAGTGACAAAGCAGAGCAGCATCTGGCTGTCGGCAGCATTTGTACAGATCACGGCATTTGTGGTATGTGTTCTGGCATGGTTTATTACCGGAAAAGAGGGGGCGGTGTCGAGTCTGTTTCATGTGCAGCCCAAATATATGCTGTTAGGCGGCGCGATCGGAGCTTTTATCACGTATACGGTAATTCAGGCGATGAATCAATGCGGGCCGGCGAGAGCAGTTATGTTTATTGTTACAGCGCAGCTGATCGTTGCGTATCTGATCGAACTGATGGGTGTCTTTGGCGTTGATAAGCAGCCGTTTGAATGGCGTAAGATCATAGGGCTGGTTGTGATGATCGCGGGCATTATTACCTTTAAATGGAAATGAGAAAAAAACTGAAAATTTTGGTTGTAAAAAACTGATTTCAGTATTACAATAAAGATGTGCATTTTTGTTTGTTGTTCCCGGAAATGAGAGGAATGACCTATGAAACAGAATAAAATAGTGATGCTGCTGGCAATTGCCGGTATCTTTCTTTGTGGTGGAATCTGGCTGTATCAGGGAAAAGGTGTGCAGACGACAGAAACGATCGTGTCAGAGGAGACGAACGATGGTTTGTCCCAGCAAACTGCGGAGAAGGAAGACGGCCGGATTTATATACACATTGTGGGAGCCGTGAAAAAACCCGGTGTATATACATTTCAGAAAAAACCGCGTGTGATCGAAGTGGTGGAAAAAGCCGGCGGTTTTACGAAAGATGCCGTTACCACGGAGGTCAATCAGGCAGAAGTTGTAGAAGACGGTACCCAGCTTACGATCGCTTCGCAGAAAGATCCAAAGGAAAAAGAAGGACAGCAGGCGGAGCAGGTGGAAGCGGGAAAAGTGAATCTGAATACGGCGACGAAAGAACAGTTGATGACATTGTCCGGTATTGGAGAAGCAAAGGCAGTTGCAATCATAGCATATCGGGAAGAAAAGGGGAAATTTCAAAAAACAGAGGATTTGATGAACATTCCGGGAATCAAGGAAGGGGTTTTTGATAAGATCAAATCTCAGATATGTGTATAAAACAGGAATAGAGAAGAATGGAAACGGGAAAGGAAGAAAGCAGATGGCAAAAAAAGTTTTGGTAGTGGATGACGAGAAGATGATTGTCAAAGGACTGCGGTTTAGTCTTGAACAAGACAGTATGGATGTAGATTGTGCTTACGATGGAGAAGAGGCGTTGAATGCGATCAAACAAAATACATATGATGTGGTTTTATTGGATGTCATGCTTCCGAAACTATCAGGGTTTGAGGTGTGCCAGCAGGTTCGGGAGTTTTCTGATGTGCCGATCATCATGCTGACAGCAAAGGGCGAGGATATGGATAAGATTCTTGGACTTGAGTATGGTGCAGACGATTACATTACCAAGCCATTTAATATTCTGGAAGTAAAAGCCCGTATCAAAGCCATTATGCGCCGTAGTTCCAAACGCGAGGCAAAAGAGCAGGAAAATTCTTCGATTCGTATTTTTGGAGATATGAAAGTCGATACGGACAGCAGACGAGTATTTATTGATGAAAAAGAAGTGAATTTAACCGTAAAAGAGTTTGATCTGCTTGAACTTTTGATGAATAATCCGAACAAGGTTTACAGCAGAGAAAAGCTGTTAAATGATGTCTGGGGATATGAATATCTGGGAGATGTCAGAACCGTAGATGTTCATGTAAGACGCTTGCGTGAAAAGATTGAAAAGACACCAAGTGAACCTAAATTTATACATACAAAATGGGGTGTTGGTTATTATTTCCAAGCTTAAAAGTTTTTTTCATCAATTTAAAAGTATGCGAGTTCAGAGCCTGGGCGTATTGGTAATAATTGGAATTATTCCTCTTATCATCTTTTCGATTGTATTTTTGAATGTATACCGCACGCGGAGCATCAGCCAGCGTGTATCAGAGATACAGGTAAGAGGAAACGTGATCTCAAATCTGATCGTTGGTTCCGGGTATTTGACGGCGGCAGGAGAACAGAGTGAAAAAGTGGATACGGAATTGTCACAAGTTTCGGATATGTATGATGGAAGAATTCTCATCATTGATTCGAGACTAAAAGTGGTACGTGATACTTATGGACTGGAAGAGGGAGGCATCGTTGTTTTACCTGAGGTAATTCAGTGTTTTCGCGGGGAAACAACGAAAATTGTAAACCAGCACAAGAACAATGTGGAAATTTATCTCCCGGTGGACAGTGCAGACCATAAGTCAGTTTACGGTGTGATCGTAATGAATTTTTCATTCCAGTCGATTCAAACGCTCTATGATAATATTCGCACGGTAAGCATTTCGATTATCCTGCTTCTGGCAGTAAACATTATTGTCATTTCCTGGATTTATTCCGGGCGGCTTGTAAAACCGTTAAAAGGCGTGATCCGTTCGATCGGACATGTTGAGTCCGGAGATTTCAGCGAGCAGATGGAAGTGCGTGATAATATTGAAGTAGAACAGATCTCGGATGCGATCAATTCGATGCTTACCAAGGTGCAGAATCTGGAAGATTCACGCCAGGAATTTGTCTCTAACGTATCGCATGAATTGAAAACGCCGATTACTTCGATCAAGGTTCTGGCAGAATCGCTGACGATGCAGGAAGATGTTCCGGTGGAATTGTACCGTGAATTTATGGGAGATATCAATCAGGAACTTGACCGTATGAATAAGATTGTCAATGACCTGTTGTCTCTTGTGAAAATGGACAAGTCTGCAGTTCAGATGTCGATTGAAGAAATGAACATCAATGAATTTATTGAGGGCATTTTAAAAGGAATTACACCGATCGCGTCAAAGCGTAATATAGAGATCATCTATGAGAGTGTGCGGCCGGTAAGTGCGCAGATCGACAGTGTGAAACTGGGGATGGCGTTCACCAATATTATTGAAAATGCGGTAAAATATAATTTTGATAACGGCTGGGTTAAAGTTACGTTAAACGCAGACCATAAGTTTTTCTATCTGCGAGTGGCAGATTCCGGAGTAGGTATACCGGAAGAACTTCAGGATCATATTTTTGAACGGTTTTACCGGGTAGATAAAGCGCGGTCGCGGGAAACCGGTGGAAATGGTCTGGGACTTGCCATCACGAGAAATGCGATATTGCTGCACCGCGGTTCGATCAAAGTACATAGTGTGGAAAAGCAGGGAACGACGTTTGCTGTGAGAATTCCATTGATCTATCAGGCGCAAGGAGGAAATTCATGATGAAACCAATTTGTTTTTTGAGTGTGTTAGTATGTGTCCTTGTGTTATGCTGCGGCTGCCAGAGGACGGTAAATCCGGATCAAACCGGTAATATTACGCTGTATCAGATGGCGGAAGACGGTTCTAAGCTTCAGTCCTCCGATTATGAGATCCAGGCAGATAGAGAGGATAATGTTGCGGTTATACAGGAACTCTTAGATTGCTTTAAAAAATGGGTGGCTGTCGATGATTTCCAATTAAAGGAAAAACAACTGACGGTTACATTTTTATCTTCTTATTATAATCAGGATAAGATTGACGAAGTGTTGAACCGCGCTTCGATTGTAAAGACACTATGTCAGTTAAGCGCTGTCGAATACGTCGAATTTTATGTGGGTGAAGATCCCCTTATGATAGACGGGGAGCCGGTAGGGATCATGAGCAAATTATCGTTTCTGGATTCTGTCGGCGGGGAAGGATATACACAGGAAAAATATGTAACCTTGTATTTTTCGTCCAATGATGGGACAAAGATGCAGGAAATTTCAACCAAATTAACACATGATATGACAGTACCGCTGGCTCGTTTGCTCATCGAACAACTGTTAGAAGGGCCTAACGAGATTTCCGATGCCAATACTTCCGAAGTAAGAGATACGATTCCTTCGGGTACAAAATTAAATTCTTTGACAATCCGCGATCATGTATGTTATGTGGATCTTAGTAAAGAATTTATGAATATGCAGGCGGATGTGAGCAGTGGTGTAGTGGTCTACAGTATAGTAAATACGTTATGTGAACTTTCCGATGTAAGCAAAGTGCAGTTTACGATTGATGGAGAGCAGCAGGAGACGTACGGGGATATAAAAAACTTTACAGGCTCTTTTGAACGAAATCTGGACATGGTTCAGGATGCCAGTAAAGGCTGAAAAAAGGGGATGAAACAAATAAGAATCAATCGACCATTGGTGGTTTTCTTTTTCCTGGTCATGCTGGGGATTGTTATCTGGAATCGGTTCCGGGACAACTCCTGGGAGGACTGGAAACAGAAAGCCTTTACATGCAGCGGTGTTGTCGAAATGATACAGAGGACGGCGTCGGGGACAAAAGTACTGACGCTGTCTCAGGTAGAACCGCAGTATACCAAAACAGATAAAACAAGTTCTTTGAGAAAAATACTTCTTTATGAAACATCAGATCAAAAATCAGAGCAGCAGTTATTTTCCCATATCCAAATCGGAAATGAAATCCAGGTAACAGGAGAGGCAGAAAGTTTTGAACGGGCAGGAAATCCCGGACAGTTTGATGCCTTTTCGTATTATGAGGCGATGCAGGTGGATGCACGCATGTTTGTGTCGGACATACAGATACGCGATTCCTCCGGCAACCCGGTCAAACAGTTGCTGTATGAGTGGCGGAATAAGGCGATGCAGCAGCTTGTCACAGCGATGGGGGAAAGAGATGCAGGACTGCTTGGAGCGATGCTTCTTGGTGACAAATCCCGGCTGGATAGCGACATCAAGGAATTGTACCAGCAGACCGGCGTGGCACATATGCTCGCGATATCGGGCTTACATATTTCTCTTTTGGGGATGGTTTTGTTTGACTGGCTGCGCAAATACTTTCTTCCAATGAAAACAGCCGCCATCGTTTCACTGGTGCTTTTGCTTTTGTATGGACAGTTTACGGGATTCCCGGTAGCTACGTCGCGGGCAGTGTGGATGCTGTGCATTCGTCTGGTGGCAAGATATACCGGAAAACCGTACGATGGATTGACGGCACTGGCAATCAGTGGAAGCGTGATCCTGCTGCAAAATCCATTGCAGTTATTTCAGTGCGGTTTCGTCCTGTCATTTGTCGCAGCCGGCGGAATTTTGATTTATCAGGAGATGACAAAGAAGAGACAGAAACAGATGAAAGAATGGCAGAAAACGCTTCTTTCTACCGTCTGGACATTTTTTCTGACACTTCCGGTCATGTTTTGGTATTTTTATGAAATATGTCCGTATGCGGTCATTGCCAATCTCGTCTTACTGCCGTTTTTGTCTGCCTTGCTTGGAATCGGTATTTTTGGCTGTGTACTCTGCTTTGTCATTCCGCCTGCCGGTGGTTTTATACTGGCTTCTGCCCACGGAATCCTGGCATTTTATGAGCTTGTATGCAGGGGCATCAAAGTGCTTCCGGGAAATACTTTGATCATGGGGCGGCCGGAGATCTGGAAGATAATAATATACTATATCTTTTTGTTACTATCCGTGTATGTGTGGGCAATGCATGGCGATAAGATAAAGACCGTTTTTAGTGTGGCGGCGCTCTGTCTGGTTCTTGGTTCTTTCCGCCCGGCATTTGAATTTCTGTACATTCAGATGGATGTCGGACAGGGAGACTGCGCCTGTATTTTTAATGAAGAACAAACGTTCTTAATAGATGGAGGAAGTACTTCGGAAAAAGAGATTGGAAAATACCGGATTGCGAAAATGCTTAAATATTATGGCAGAGATGAGGTTGACGGCGTTTTTATCACGCATGGGGATGAAGACCATGTCAATGGGATAGAAGAATTGGCAGAACGGCAGGAAAAGGAGGGGATCACAATCCGTCAGATCATTGTTCCAAATCTGCAAAAGAAAGAAGAGGGACTGCAAAAGTTTGTACAGACGGTAACTGCCAAAAAGATACCGGTCGCTGCAATCCGCAGGGGACAGCAGATAACAAGCGGAAACATGCAACTGCGCTGCCTGCATCCTGCCTCAGAGTATGAGTGGGAAGATGCCAATGACTGTTCTCTCGTTTTTGACCTTTCCTATGAAAATCTGACCATTTTGACGACAGGAGATCTGGGGGTGCACGGCGAGGAAAATAGTACGTTTCCAAGAAAAAGATATGATATATTGAAAGTGGGACATCACGGCTCAAAAAATTCTTCTTCGGAAGTCTTTTTGCAAAAATGCAGGCCGCGTTATGGCTTTATCTCGGCGGGAGCAGACAACCGGTACGGTCATCCGGCAAAAGAAACACTGCAGCGTTTGGAAAATATTTCCTGTAAAAACTGGAATACTGCGCAGAAAGGGGCATTATTTGCAGAATACAAAAAAGGGCAGAAACGATGCTGGTATTTTAAGCATTGAGAGAATGTGGCAGATGTGTTATACTTAAAAGAGTGAATTTAGGAAGACGAGGTGAAACGATGCTGACAATAGATGCCCAGTTAAAAAACGGCGATCTTTCCCGCTTTCAGCTGGTTTATGGCGAAGAAGCGTATCTGGTCCGCAATTATAAAAACAAATTAAAACAGGCGCTGTCTGTGCCGGGAGACGATATGAATGCCTCTTATTTTGAGGGAGAAAAATTTTCCGTGGAAGAAATGCAGTCGATCGGCAATACGCTTCCGTTTTTTCAGGACAAGCGTCTCATCCTGATCGAAAACAGCCAGGCATTTAAAAAGACAAATGATCTGCCGGAAGTATTGGAGCAGTTCCCGGAGACTACATTTGTAGTCTTTGTGGAAAAACAGATCGATAAGCGGAATCGTTTGTATAAATGGATTCA
>DJNB01000105.1 GCA_002435545.1 Lachnoclostridium sp. UBA6475 | reverse complement strand
TGTCGTGCAGACGGGCGGCTGTGCCCAGTGGCAGAACGAGGTCATTCCGAAAGATGCGATCGCACGGTATGAGATCATAAATGGAGATATGCAGGAAATTTCCCGCATGGAACAGGCGAATATGGCAGAAAGTGCCACATTGAAAGATTTTGTTACATTTGGAATGGAAAATTATGGGAATGATAAACTGGGGCTTATTATGTGGGATCACGGCGGTGGAAGCGTCGCCGGTGTCTGTCTGGATGAAAATTATGGGACAGACACGCTGAATCTGGCGGAGATTCAGCAGGCACTCGACGGCATTCCGCGAAAGTTCAATTTTATCGGTTACGATGCCTGCCTGATGGGGTCTATTGAAAATGCCAAGATGCTTTCCCCATTTGCCAATTATATGATTGGTTCGGAAGAACTGGAGAGCGGCGGTGGCTGGGATTACGCGGCGATCGGAGCCTATCTGCAGCAAAATCCGGGAGCATCGGCGGCAGATCTTGGAAAAGAAATCTGCGACAGTTTTTATAAAAGCTGCGAAGCACTTGGAGAAGAAAGCACGGCGACACTTTCGGTGACAGATCTGTCAAAGGTTCAAAAAGTCTGCGACGAATTTGGCGCGGTAGCAGAAACCATGAAGGGCAGCACGGAAAATATGGAAACCTTTGGTGAGATTGCCAAAGGAATCCGAAAAGCACAGAATTATGGAGGAAATACGCCATCCGAAGGCTACAGCAATATGGTAGATCTTGGCGATATGGCAAAAAATATAGCAGGCGCAGTGGACACAAGTGCTCTTCAGGCGGCGATTTCGGAAGCGGTCATTTATCAGGTGAAAGGTGCAAACCGCCAGAATGCCAACGGTCTTTCTGTATATTATCCGCTGCAGATCGAGGATGAAGAGGAATTAAAGACATTTGAAACGGTTTGTGTCAGCGATTCGTATACCGATTTTATCGGAACGATGGTGTACGGTGCCGCCAATGGTTCGATCGAGGAATATTCCGGAGAAAATGACTGGTCGGCAGCAGATCAGAGTGAACATGGACTCGGACTTGTGACGGCGAACCAGAACCGGATTCAGATCGCGGAAGAACAGCATCTGAACGATGACGGATATTATACCTTTACGATCGCGCAGGAAAGCCTTCCGAATGTCGCATCGGTTCAGTACAATTTATATATGAAGTTTGACGATGAAACGCCGCTTGTGTATCTGGGAAGTGACAACTGGCTTGATTACGATGACCAGACCGGTGTTGTGACGGATAATTTCCAGGGATACTGGCCGTCGCTTCCGGACGGCTCGCTTCTCAGCATGTATGTCGTAGAGGAGAGCGAGGATTATACGATCTTTTCTTCTCCGATCGTGCTCAATGGCCGGGAGACCAATCTTCGTTTTGCTTATCTCTACGGGGAGACAGAGGACGATGGAGAATGGCTGGTGCTCGGTGCATGGGACGGTATCGATGATGACAGCGGCCAGGCAGACAAAGAAATGACGGAGATTCAAAAAGGAGATGTGATCCGTCCGATCTATATCGTTGTTGATCAGGAAAGCGGCGATACGGCGGAGATCAAAGGGGACAAATACCGCGTAAAGAAGAATTTTAATATTACGGAGCCAAAACTTCCGGAAGGCGAATATTATTACAACTTCGGCATTGATGACTTGTATGGTTCAACGAAATATCTGGACTTGGTAAGCTTCTGGGTAAATAAAAAAGGAAAAGTAGAACTTTCCTATTGACACCACTCTACAACTGTGGTAAGATGGAATATACAGTACTGTGGTAAATTAGGTTCAGTGACCCTTTACTGATTCATTATAACACAGTTTTGTAAAAAAAACAAGGAGTGAAATCATCAATGGAGAAAAACAGAATACGTCCTGTCAAAGTGGGCAAAGGCGTCAGAATGAGTTACTCAAAGCAAAAAGAAGTTTTGGAGATGCCTAACCTGATTGCGGTTCAGACAGATTCATACAAATGGTTTTTGGAAGAAGGTTTAAATGAAGTTTTCCGTGATATTTCCCCGATTTCAGATTACAATGGAAATCTCAGTCTTGAGTTTGTGGGATTTGAGTTGTGCAGAGATGAGGTGAAATATTCGATTGAAGCCTGCAAAGAGCGCGATGCAACATATGCAGCACCTTTGAAAGTAAAGGTAAGACTTCATAATAAAGAGACAGAAGAGATCAGTGAACATGATATTTTCATGGGAGACCTGCCTCTTATGACAGCGACCGGTACTTTTGTTATCAATGGTGCGGAACGTGTTATCGTAAGCCAGCTGGTTCGTTCTCCGGGAATCTATTATGGCATTGCACATGATAAGATTGGTAAGGAACTGTATTCTGCTACGGTCATTCCAAACCGTGGTGCATGGCTGGAGTATGAGACAGATTCCAACGACATTTTCTATGTACGTGTAGACCGTAACCGTAAAGTGCCGATCACCGTTTTGATCCGTGCTCTCGGTGTCGGAACAAACCAGGAGATCTTGGATCTGTTCGGTGAAGAACCAAAAATTATTGCAAGTTTTGCGAAAGACGCTTCTGAAAATTATCAGGATGGTCTTTTGGAATTGTACAAAAAACTGCGTCCGGGCGAACCACTTTCGGTGGATAGTGCGGAAAGCCTTATTAATAGTATGTTCTTCGACGTAAGAAGATACGATCTGGCAAAAGTAGGACGTTATAAATTTAATAAGAAACTTGCATTCCGTAATCGTATCGCCGGTTTTGCTTTGGCCGAAGATGCAATTGATATGGAAAGCGGTGAAGTAATTGCCGAGGCCGGTGTTCCTTTGACGGAGGAAAAAGCGGCTGAAATCCAGAACAGAGCAATTCCTTACGTCGTTGTACAGACGGAAGAGCATGTTGCGAAAGTTCTCTCCAATATGATGGTTGATTTGAACGCATTTTTACCAAATGCAGATAAAAAAGAATTGGGTGTAACAGAAGATGTTTATTATCCGGCACTGAAAGCAATCCTGGATGAGTACACCTCAGAAGAAGAAATTTATGAAGCAATCAAGAAGAACATAGCGGATCTGATTCCAAAGCATATCACGAAGGAAGATATTTTCGCTTCGATCAATTACAATATGCATCTTGAATATGGCATCGGAAACGATGACGATATCGACCATTTGGGCAACCGTCGTATCCGTGCTGTCGGAGAATTGCTCCAGAACCAGTACCGTATTGGTTTGTCCCGTATGGAACGTGTGGTTCGTGAACGTATGACGACACAGGATGTAGAGACAATCTCTGCACAGTCGCTCATCAATATCAAACCTGTGACTGCAGCTGTCAAAGAGTTCTTTGGAAGTTCCCAGTTGTCACAGTTTATGGATCAGAATAACCCGTTGTCTGAACTGACACATAAGAGACGTCTTTCCGCACTTGGTCCCGGTGGTCTTTCGAGAGACCGTGCCGGATTTGAAGTCCGTGACGTACATTACTCCCATTACGGAAGAATGTGTCCTGTTGAGACTCCCGAAGGTCCGAACATCGGTCTGATCAACTCGCTGGCATCTTATGCCCGCATCAATGAGTATGGATTTGTCGAAGCTCCATACCGCAAAGTAGACAAGACTGACCCGGACAATCCAATTGTAACGGACGAAGTAGTTTACATGACAGCGGACGAGGAAGACCGTTATCATGTGGCACAGGCGAATGAAGCATTGGATGAAGACGGACATTTTGTACGTAAGAACATTTCCGGTCGTTTCCGTGAAGAGACTTCCGAATTTGAGAGAAATAAAATTGATTTCATGGACGTATCGCCGAAGATGGTATTCTCGGTGGCAACAGCCATGATCCCATTCCTGGAAAATGACGATGCGAACCGTGCGCTGATGGGATCCAACATGCAGCGTCAGGCAGTGCCGCTTCTCGTGACAGAAGCACCGGTTGTCGGTACAGGTATGGAAATGAAAGCTGCTGTCGATTCAGGAAACTGTGTCGTAGCAAAAGAAGGCGGTGTAGTAGAACGCTCTGAGTCCAACCGCATCATTATTAAAAAAGCGGATGGAAACCGCGATGAGTATAAACTTGCGAAGTTTGTACGAAGCAACCAGGGTACTTGTATGAACCAGCGTCCGATCGTGACAAAGGGCGATGTGATCGAAAAAGGACAGGTTATCGCAGATGGACCTTCTACTTCCGGCGGCGAGATCGCTCTTGGTAAGAACCCGCTGATCGGATTCATGACCTGGGAAGGTTACAACTACGAGGATGCCGTTCTTCTTAGTGAAAGACTGGTACAGGAAGACGTATATACTTCCGTTCATATTACAGAATACGAAACCGAAGCCAGAGATACCAAACTCGGACCGGAAGAGATTACCCGCGACGTGCCTGGTGTCGGCGATGATGCGCTCAAAGATCTGAATGAGCAGGGTATCATCCGTATTGGTGCCGAGGTTCGTGCCGGCGATATTCTTGTCGGAAAAGTAACACCTAAGGGAGAGACAGAACTGACCGCCGAGGAAAGACTTCTTCGTGCGATCTTCGGTGAAAAAGCCCGCGAAGTAAGAGATACCTCTCTACGCGTCCCTCATGGTGAATTTGGTATTGTCGTAGATGCGAAAGTATTTACGAGAGAAAATGGAGATGAACTTTCTCCGGGCGTTAATAAAACCGTGCGTATCTACATCGCGCAGAAGAGAAAGATCCAGGTTGGAGATAAGATGGCCGGCCGTCATGGTAACAAGGGTGTCGTTTCCCGTGTACTTCCGGTAGAAGACATGCCATTCCTTCCAAACGGACGTCCTCTTGATATCGTATTGAACCCTCTGGGCGTGCCTTCCCGTATGAACATCGGACAGGTACTGGAGATTCATCTGAGTCTGGCAGCGAAAGCCCTTGGTTTCAATGTAGCGACACCGGTATTTGATGGCGCAAACGAAGTGGATATTATGGATACTTTGAAACTTGCCAATGATTATGTCAATACGCCATTGGATGAGTTCGAAGCAAAATATAAAGATATTCTGGATCCGGAAGTGATGCAGTTCCTTTTGGAAAACCAGGAATACCGCAAAGAATGGGCAGGCGTACCGATCAAAGAAGATGGAAAAGTCCAGCTTCGCGACGGACGTACCGGCGAGTTCTTTGATGGAGAAGTAACGATTGGATTCATGCACTACCTGAAACTCCACCATTTGGTTGACGATAAGATCCATGCTCGTTCAACCGGTCCTTACTCTCTTGTAACACAGCAGCCTCTGGGAGGTAAAGCCCAGTTCGGTGGACAGCGTTTTGGAGAGATGGAGGTATGGGCGCTCGAGGCTTATGGTGCTGCTTATACACTTCAGGAAATCCTTACTGTAAAATCCGATGATGTGATCGGACGTGTGAAGACATACGAAGCGATCATCAAAGGCGATAATATCTCTGAACCGGGAATACCTGAGTCCTTTAAGGTATTGCTCAAAGAGCTGCAGTCTCTTGCACTGGATGTAGCCGTTCTTGATGAAAACGGGGAAGAAATCCAGATGACAGAATCTGTGGAAGAAGTAAATGTCGAAGATATGTCAGGATTGATGGAAGGCGACCGATTCGAACTCGAAGAAGAGTCCTTTGAAGGTGCCGGATTCCGTGAAGCTGAATTGTCAGAACTTGACGATGACAGCAGCATTGGCATTTCCGATGAGGAATAAATGATTGCAGGTAAATACATTGTGTAAATGTTATAGAAAGGACGATAAGAATGCCACAGGTAAGCGATGTAATTCAGGAAACATTAACATATGACAAAATTAAGATCAAACTGGCATCTCCCGACAAGATCCGTGAATGGTCCCGTGGGGAAGTAAAAAAGCCGGAAACGATCAACTACAGAACATTGAAACCGGAAAAAGACGGTTTGTTCTGTGAAAAGATTTTTGGACCAAGCAAAGACTGGGAATGTCATTGTGGAAAATATAAAAAAGTTCGTTATAAAGGTGTTGTCTGCGATCGATGCGGCGTTGAGGTTACCAAATCCAGCGTACGTAGAGAGCGTATGGGACACATTGAATTAGCAGCGCCGGTTTCCCATATCTGGTACTTTAAAGGGATTCCCAGCCGTATGGGACTGATCCTTGATATCTCTCCAAAGGTATTGGAGAAAGTTCTGTACTTTGCTGCGTATATCGTATTGGAGTCCGATACGAAAGAAATTCAGGTAAAACAGGTTCTCTCCGAGAGAGAATATCAGAAAGCAAAAGAAGATTTTGGTGATACATTCCGCGTAGGTATGGGTGCAGAATCCATCCAGGAATTGTTGCAGCGAATCGATCTGGAAAAAGAGTCCAAAGAACTCAAAGCAGAGTTGAAGGCTTCTACAGGCCAGAAACGTGC
>DJNB01000252.1:4814-13595 GCA_002435545.1 Lachnoclostridium sp. UBA6475 | reverse complement strand
TAGGCATCCCGTACTGTCCCAGCCACTGCATGTACTGCTCGTTTCCTTCAAAGCTTATTTTTCAGGAAGATGCGTTTTTTTTGCAGCGCTTTACAGAAGCTGTGGAACGGGATTTGGCTGATATTGCCCAGCTTTGCCGGCAGTATGGCCTGCAGGTGCATTCTGTTTATGTAGGCGGCGGTACGCCGACCTGTCTGCCGCTGCCGCTGCTGCAGCGCATCATAGCGGCTATACAGCGCCAGATTCCTCAAGGCATCGAATGGACTGTAGAAGCAGGCCGGCCGGATACGGCGACGCAGGAAATGCTGGCCATGCTCAGGCAGTACGGTGTCAACCGCATCAGCGTCAATCCGCAGACGATGCAGCAGCATTTGCTGGATACGATAGGCCGGCAGCATACGGTAGATGCCGTGTATCAGATGTACGACCGATGCAGACAAATGGCTTTTCCCATTGTCAATATGGATTTTATTGCCGGACTTCCGCAGCAAACCGTAGAAGATATGCGGGAAAATATGGAAATCGTTTGCCAACTGCACCCAGAAAATGTTACAATTCATACGTTAGCATTAAAAAAACGGGCTCCCTTGTTCCATCATCCCCTGCGGGATGACATTCCGGATGCCGCTTCTGTACGGGCGATGCTGGCACTTTGCAGACACATACTGCAGCAGGCATCCTATATACCGTATTACATGTATCGGCAGCAGTATATGGCCGCTAGTTTTGCCAACGTGGGCTATGCTCTGCCCGGCACGATTAGCGCATATAATATAGAAATGATGGAAGAACGGCAGACCGTGTTGGCAGCCGGTCCCGGCAGCGCAACGAAGTTTGTCTGCCGTGACGGGCACAGTTTGGAAAAACTGTATATGCCAAAAGATGTAGACCGCTATGTCGAAGGGCTGCCTGAGAAAATCAAGCAGCGTCGGCAATTGTGTGCTATGATATATGGAGGAGAGGATTTGTAATGGCAATTACTGCACCACGAGGTACGCAGGATTTCTTGCCGGAACAAACGGCTGAATGGCAGATTCTGGAACAAAAAATACGCCAGATTTGCTCGCTCTATGGTTTTGGTGAAATTCGTACCCCTATGTTTGAAAGTACAGATTTATTCTTGCGCGGTATTGGTGAAACAACGGATGTTGTTACCAAAGAAATGTATACCTTTAATGACCGCGGCGGCCGCAGCATGACACTGCGCCCGGAAAATACGGCATCGGTAGTCCGCGCATTTTTGGAACATAAATTATACGGTGATCCCAGTGTTCACAAGTTCTACTACATGGGGCCTATGTTCCGCCACGACCGCCCGCAGGCTGGCCGGTACCGCCAGTTTACGCAGTTTGGCGTCGAAGAAATCGGTTCCAAGGACCCGGCAGTAGATGCAGAAATCATTGCCATGGCGTTCCAGCTGTTCCATGAATTGGGACTCAACGACTTAGTACTGCATCTGAATTCTGTCGGCTGCCCTAAATGCCGTCCGGTATACCGGCAAAAATTGCTGGATTTCTTTGCAGACAAGAAAGACCAGCTTTGCGATGACTGCAAAGCCCGTCTGGAAAAAAATCCGCTCCGCGTATTGGACTGCAAAGAAGAAGGCTGCAAACAGGCCGCCATCGGCGTACCGGAATTGACAGATAATCTTTGTGACGACTGCAAAGAACATTTTGCCAAAGTACAGGAATATCTTACCAAAATCGGGATTCCCTTTGAACTGGACCCGCGCTTGGTTCGCGGCTTGGACTATTACACCAATACAGCTTTTGAAATTATGTATGCGCCGCTGGGTGCCCAGAGCACGGTCTGCGGCGGCGGCCGGTATGACGGCCTGATTGAAGAAGTAGGCGGCCCGTCCACACCGGGTATCGGGTTTGCCATCGGGATGGAACGGCTGCTCCTGACCTTGAAGGAACAAGGGCTGATGCCGCCGGTTCCCAAAAAGCAGCCTGTATTTATCGTCGCTCTTGGTGATGCGGCAAAAACACAAGCCTTTGATTTGCAGCAGCAGCTTCGTGCCAAAGGTATGTATGCAGAAATCGACCTGCTGGGCCGCAGCATGAAAGGGCAGATGAAATCAGCAAATAAGCTAAATGCCGATTATACCGTTATCATAGGGGAAGAAGAATTGGCCAGCGGCCAGGCGCAGGTGCGCAACATGGCCACCAAAGAACAAGTCAGCGTTCCCCTGGACGGAATCGTTGCATATATGGAAACACACAAGAAGGGATGATTAACTCATGGATACAATGGAAGGTTTACGCCGCTCCCAGTACTGCGCTGAAGTCAGTGAAGCGGACAATGGCAAGGAAGTAACCCTGTGCGGCTGGGTAGAACGACGTCGTGACCACGGCGGCTTGATTTTTATCGATCTTCGTGACCGCACCGGTATTGTACAGGTTGTTGCTTCGCCGGATTATGAAGAAACTTCCTTTAAAAAAGCAGAACAAGTCCGTACAGAATATGTATTGGCTATCCGCGGCATCGTTCGCATGCGTGACAAAGATACAGTTAACCCGAAAATGAAAACGGGCACGATTGAAATCCGCTGCGAAGAACTCCGCATCCTTAACTCGTCTAAAACACCGCCGTTCTATATTGAAGACAATATCGACGTAGATGAAAAAATCCGCTTGAAATACCGGTATTTGGATTTACGCCGTCCGGAAATGCAGAACAACCTCATCATGCGTCATAAAGTAAAACACGCTATGCGTACGTTCCTCAACGAAAACGGCTTTATTGATATCGAAACACCGGAACTGTGCAAGAGCACGCCGGAAGGCGCCCGCGACTACCTCGTACCAAGCCGTGTCAACGACGGCAAATTCTATGCGTTGCCGCAGTCTCCGCAGATTTTCAAACAGCTCCTCATGATTTCCGGTATGGATCGCTACTATCAGATTGCGCGCTGCTTCCGCGACGAGGATCTTCGTGCCGACCGTCAGCCGGAATTTACACAGATCGATATGGAACTTTCGTTTGTCGATGTGGACGATGTGATCGATGTCAATGAAAGATTGTTGAAGAAATTATTTAAAGAGACGATCGGTGTAGATGTACAGCTTCCGATCCAGCGAATGACCTGGCAGGAAGCGATGGACCGCTTTGGTTCGGACAAGCCGGATACCCGTTTTGGCATGGAACTTCAGGATGTAACGGAAGTTGTCAAAGGATGTGGTTTCGGCGTATTCACCGGTGCGATCGAAAATGGCGGTTCCGTCCGTGGTATCAACGCCAAAGGACAGGGCGCAATGCCGCGTAAAAAGATTGACTCACTGGTAGATTTTGCCAAAGAGTATGGAGCAAAAGGACTGGCTTACCTTTGCATCAACGAGGATGGCACTTACAAATCTTCGTTTGCCAAATTTATGACAGAGGAAGAACTGGATGCCCTTGTAAAAGCGATGGCAGGAGAGCCGGGCGACCTTCTTTTGTTCGCCGCAGATAAAAATAAAGTAGTATATGATGTTCTCGGAAATCTTCGTCTGGAACTGGCAAGAAGAATGGAACTTCTTGACAAGAACGTGTACAATTTCCTGTGGGTAACCGAATTCCCACTTCTGGAGTACAACGAAGAACTGGGACGTTATCAGGCAATGCACCATCCGTTTACGATGCCGATGGAAGAAGATCTTGATCTGATCGATACGGAGCCTGGCAAAGTACGTGCAAAAGCCTATGATATTGTATTAAACGGTACAGAGATCGGTGGAGGATCTGTCCGTATTCATCAGAATGACATTCAGGAAAAAATGTTTGAGTGCCTTGGGTTTACAAAAGAAGCGGCACATGAGCAGTTTGGTTTCCTGCTGAATGCGTTTAAATACGGGGTACCACCTCACGCAGGACTGGCTTACGGTCTGGATCGTCTTGTCATGCTGATGGCAAAAGAAGACAGCATCCGTGAAGTGATCGCCTTCCCGAAAGTAAAAGATGCTTCCTGTCTTTTGACGGATGCACCAAATATTGTAGATGAAAAACAGTTGGAAGAATTAGGTATTGAAATCAGAAAAGAGGTAAAAGAATGAGTGTAGAAAAGACAAATTTTGGAAAAACAAGTGCCGGAGAAGAAGTTTCCATGTATACCTTGGAAAATAAAAACGGCATGAAAGCGCAGTTGATTGATTATGGTGCCAATCTGGTATCGTTGTTTGTACCGGACAAAGACGGCAAACTTGCCGATGTTGTCCTTGGTTTCGATAATGTAGCAGCGTATGAAGTCAATGGATGTTTCTTTGGTTCCTTTATCGGACGCCATGGAAACCGTATCGGAGATGCGAAATTTGAACTGAATGGTACAACCTATGAATTGGAGAAAAATGACGGAAAGAACAATCTGCACGGTGGTACACCGGGATACAATAAGGTGATGTATCAGGCAGAAACCGGAGAAAACAGTGTGACATTTTCCCGCGTAAGTCCGGATATGGAACAGGGATATCCGGGAAATCTGGACATTTCCGTGACATATACATTAACCGATGACAATGAATTGAAACTGGATTATAAAGCAACATCCGACAAAGATACCTTGTGTAATGTAACGAACCATTCTTATTTCAACCTGAAAGGACACAATGGCGGCGACATCACAGACCACGAAGTGTGGATTCAGGCAAACGGATTTACGGAGACGACAGAGGATCTGATCCCGACCGGGAAGATTATCGATGTAACCGGCACACCGATGGATTTCAGAACGAAGAAGGCAATCAGCAAAGACATCGGAGCAGATTACGAACCGTTGATCCTTGCCGGCGGATATGACCATAACTTTGCGCTCGATAAGAAGACAAAGGGAGTTGAAAAAGTGGCAGAAGTTTCGGAGAGTACAAGCGGCAGAACGATGGAAGTGTACACCGATCTTCCGGGAATGCAGCTGTATACTGGAAACTTTATTGTAAAAGAAGAAGGAAAAGAAGGGGCAGAGTACACGAAGAGAAACGGTGTCTGCTTTGAAACCCAGTATTTTCCAAATTCCATCAATATTCCGTCGTTTGAGTCCTGTGTTTTGAAAGCAGGCGACACATTTACATCAACGACAATTTATAAATTTTGCTGATCTTTTACGTATAACCAAACAAGGTATTGCCGAATACTATAGAGATAAGGCAGAAACCGAAGGAGAAAAAAATTGGTTAGTGTATTAGGCAGATTAATGCAGAAAGAGTTTGGAAGAAAACGTTATAAAGAGTATTGTGCAAAATTAAAAGAAAAAGAATGTATGGATATTTTTTGTGATATCTATTTTGTGTTAATAGAAAACAGTGAAGAACATCTCGACAGACGGCTGCTGAACCTGTTGCAGACCGTGCGTTTGTCTGTGACGATCAGCCGTTTGTTCGGGGTGATCAGTGCAGGATTTGCCGCTGCCATTCTTTTTCTGATCTGCATGCCTCTTCTTCCAGGAATACAATTCGTGGCTCTTAGTATACTGGTTTTGGTATATGGATATAAAACAATAGAATTTTTGAAGAATCGATATTGCGACAAAGATGTACGGCTGGTTTTGATCTACAAAGCGGCATTGTTTCATCTTTTGTCAAATGAGGAAAAGACGTGAAGAAGTTAGTACAAATGCTTGTCTCCATGAATAAGATCGGATTGATCGGGTTTGGAGGCGGAAATGCACTGATTCCGGTGATTCAACAGGAAGTCGTAGAAGAAAAAAGTTTTATCACGGGAGAAGAGTACGAAAAAGATATTGTGGCGGCTGCGCTGACACCGGGAGCACTTCCGGTAGAGATTGCGGCAGGCGTAGGAAAAGCGGTTTCCGGGAAAAAGGGAATGATCCTTGCTGCGATGGCGATGGCATTTCCGGGTGCCTTGATGACGGTGTTTCTGATGGCAGGAATGGACGGATTGAATGCGAAAGTGCTGACACAGATCCAATATGCATCGATCGGGATAACCGCATTTATCATGTGCCTTTTGACAGAATATATCCACAATGCCTTTCAGGACTTCGTGGTGAAAAAGCACCGGAAAAAGGCGCTAGGCGTGTGTGTCGGTGTATTTATACTGACCGCCGGACGAAATTTGTTCCGTATCTTTCAGATTGATAAGACGCCGTTATTTAGTATTTCTACGATAGAAATGCTGGCAATTGCCTTTTTTGCCATATTAGTGACAGACTGTAAATTTCAGTGGCAGACGATGATACCTGCCGGTATCGTGGCTGGCATTTATCTTTTGTGTGTCGGAAAAGCGAAGATCATAGACAATGATATCGTGACGTGGACCGTGCGGGCTGTCATGATCATATTGGCAGTCTATAGTTTTAAGAAAAGCTCGATCAAAAAGAAAAAGAAACGGAAAAAGGTGTTAAAACCACTGGTGATGGAAAGTGCCGCGTGGATATTTGTGGCGGTTCTTCTCAGTCTGCCGGCAATGTTATATTTTGCTGGAGAGGGTTTTCCATTTTTTGTAAAAGGGATTGCCTCTTCCCTCATCTCTTTTGGAGGAGGAGACGCGTATCTGACAATTGCAGACGGGTTATTCGTGCCAGATTATATCAGTGAAAGTTCCTTTTATAACTACCTGGTACTTATTGTAAATATTCTGCCGGGGTCGATCTTATGCAAAACCCTGTCGGGCATCGGCTATTCTTATGGATATGGACTGGCAGGAACGACAGCAGGCGGCATCTGGATGGCACTTTCCGGGTTTGCCATGAGTGTAATGGCTTCGGCAGTCGTATTTGATGTGGTATACCACCTTTATGAATATCTGGAAAATATTGAGGTATTTATCAATATAAAGAAATCCATTAAAGTGATCGTGTCAGGACTTTTGTTGACCGTGATGTCAGGATTGATACAATCCAGTATGGCATTGGCGCAGAATAAGCAGTATCCATGGTTTACCGTACTGATCATGATCTTTGCCATTTATGGATTGAATCTTTTTTTACTCAAAAAGGCGAAATGCAAAAATGTAGTACTGATCGGCATGAGCCTTGTGTTATCAATGGGACTGTGTAATGCAATGGGAATCTAATATGTAGACACGGAGGGTAAGAAGATGGAAAAGAAAAAGAGAACAAAATTAAAGGATCGTACACTTCCGGATTATACGAGGGGCGAGGAAATCTTTAATATGGTTTCCCACATCGTCGGTGGTGCGCTGGCAATTGCCGCTTTGGTGCTCTGCGTCATTTTTTCTGCTTTGAAAGGTGATCCCTGGGCCGTTGTGGCATCGGCAGTTTACGGCGGCACAATGGTTGCTCTGTACGCTATGTCAAGCATTTATCATGGTCTGACGGCGCAGGGGGCAAAAAAGGTGTTTCAGGTCATTGACCACTGTACGATCTATTTTTTGATCGCAGGCACTTACACGGCGATCACACTGGCAGGAATCCGTGTCAATCATCCGGTTATCGCTTTTGTGATCTTTGGTATTGTGTGGGCGTGCTGCCTCGGTGCGGCGACATTTACCGCGATCGATCTCGAAAAATACAAAAAGATGGCGATGATCTGCTATCTTGGTATGGGATGGTGTATCATTTTCTTTATCAAACCGACGATTGAACTGCTTGGTTTTGGTGGAATGGTATATCTCGTCAGCGGAGGAATTGCCTATACGATCGGAGCCGTATTGTATGGCATCGGAAAGACGAAACGTTATATGCATTCGATCTTTCATTTATTTGTTATCGCAGGAAGTGTACTGCACTTCTTTATGATATTATTTTATGTAATCATGAGATAAAGATTGGAGGATTAAAATGGTAGTTGAGCCAAAGGTAAAAGGATTTATATGTACGACAGCCCATCCAAAAGGATGCGAGGAGAGCGTGCGCAGACAGATTGAGTATACAAAACAAAAAAAACAGGTAGAAGGGCCTAAGAAAGTGTTAGTGATCGGTTCTTCCACCGGTTATGGTCTGGCATCCCGTATCGCCGTAACTTATGGATATGGAGCAGATACGATCGGGGTAGCATTTGAACGTGAAGCGAAGGGCAAACGTACCGCGACCGCCGGATATTACAATACGCTGGCTTTTGAAAAAATTGCAGCAGAGGATGGTTATTTTGCGAAATCCTTTAACGGAGACGGTTTTTCAAAAGAAATGAAAGAAGATGTCATTGCGTGCATAAAGGAAAATTTTGGAAAAGTTGATATGATCGTTTACAGTATGGCAGCACCACGCAGAACCCTGCCGGATGGAACAACGGTTTCTTCTGTGTTGAAGACAGTCGGCGAACCATTTACCAATAAGACCATTGATCTTCGTACCAATGAGATTAAAGAGGTGACGGTTCCGGTTGCCACAGAGGAAGAAATTCAGGCGACGATCCAGGTTATGGGCGGAGAAGACTGGTATGACTGGATTCAGGCACTTACCGATGCCGGTGTCGTAGCAGAAAATGCCGTAACACTTGCTTATTCTTACATCGGACCGGAAGTAACCCATCCGATCTACAAAGAGGGAAGCATCGGACAGGCGAAAAAGCACTTGTATCAGACTTCCGTAAAGATGAATGAGGACTTTGCAAGCCTTGGATTAAAAGCCTACATATCCGTAAATAAAGCACTTGTAACGCAGTCCAGCGCAGCGATTCCGATCGTTCCGCTTTATATCTCCCTGCTTTACCGCGTGATGAAAGACGCAGGACTGCATGAAGGCTGCATCGAGCAGATGGACCGTCTGTTTATGGAAAAACTGCCAAATGGACCGGAAACCGATGAGGAAGGCAGAATCCGCCTTGACGACTATGAGATGCGACCGGAAGTACAGGACAAGATTTCCGAAGTATGGGACAAAGTAGATTC
>DJNB01000252.1:697-4699 GCA_002435545.1 Lachnoclostridium sp. UBA6475 | reverse complement strand
TATGAGAATGTAGATTATAGTGAGGATGTCGAGATCTGATAGGAGTTCGGCATGTTGAAAGGTGCGGTTACGTGTATTGTGACCGCACCTTTTTTAGAAAGCGTCTGTGCCACAATACCCATCCGGCGAGCAGAGCAATCCCGATCAGGCTGATCACAATACCGGGTACCAGCCCCGGTTCCCGGTAGACAAGTGTAAGTTTGGTCGTACCCTCAGGTAATACTGTCGTCATCAGGCCGCCATCTGTTACGAAAAGAGGTGTTTCTTTTCCGTCCACGTAAGCAGTAAAACCGCTGCTGTAAGGAATGGATAAAAATGCCAGACCACTTTTCGCATGATCATAGGTAAAAGTAAGACTGGTATTATCATAGCAGAATGTTGTGGCAGCTGTCTGGTTGAGGGCGGTACATTGAGCTTTTTCGTCATCTTCCGGTCTGCTGTCTTTTGTCATTTCTTTAAAATCCCCGGCGGAGAGAAGCGTAACCCCAGAAAGGTTTTCCAAATTTTTACAGTCCCTATCTTCTATCACCATGGCGTGAAGGAGTACCGCATCCTTTTGGGCATCAGAAAGAGTTTCATATTCGGAACGTTTCATATAATGGGAAAAAATAGTTCCTATATGCAGGTAATTTTTATTTTCGTAAACAAGATATCCGTTTTCTTTTGTCACCGACTGATAGCCGGACAAAAGTTCTTGTGCAGAATCTCCCGGATCTGCCGGCATCTGTGCATCCTGAAGGAAGTAGCGCACGGACAATAGAGCACGCAGGGCTGTCCGGTCATAAGGAATCTGGCTGGATACCGTGCGGGTGATGCCTGCAAATTTATAGAAATCCATAATACTGCCTGAGACAGTACTGAGGAAACAGGAGACAGATGGCATTTCCTGTGTCAAAATATAATGGTTGCTGCCAGTGTCTGTCTCAAATCGGTAAAAATCATCCTCTTTGGGAAGAAATTGGCTGGTATCCGCAGCAAGCTGATTCTTATAGATGAATCTACCACTATCCGTGACCTGCTTTGAACCGGTATTCATATGAAGATAAAAAGTCGCAGCACAGCAGAGAATGGCTGCACCGAGAAATGCCGTGAGGTATTTTTTCTTTGTATCTTTTTTCAAAATCCATACAAGATAGACAAGAATAAGGAAACTACAGATGCCAACGGTCAATTCTGTTTCGTAAGAAGAACGGTTTTTGATTAAAAAGATTCCGGTTGCATCGACAGTTGCAGACTTTGTGATTATATTAGTCAGCAAAAAGAAGAGCAGCATTCCGCCCCAGAAAAGAGTTCCGATGGTAAATGGCTTTGGCTCAAAGGATTCTACGGCAGAGGCAGTCATGACTGCCATCAGCAGGAGCGGCATAAAAAACCATCTGGTATAATATGTGGCATTGCCTGCGACAAACAAAGAATTACCAAGCGGAATGACAGCAAGCAGGAGGCAGACAAGACACAATTTTTTGAAAAAATCCCATCCTTTTTTCTGGATAAAATAAGCAATTACACCACAACAGGCAAACAGGGGAAGAAACAGACTGAGAGAAGCAAGGGTGCCTTCCTCTGTACCGAACAATGTCTCACCCTGGATGATATCCGGTGGTAAGATAAGACTTTTCAACAGGGCAAGATATGTCCTGACATCCGAATAGATAAGGGGATTTCTGTCAAAAATGGTTTCTGACAGGCGGGTGTTTCCTGCTACGGCAAGCAGTGAAGGGAGCAGAAAGAAAGCGGAAAGAAAGACGCCGGTCAGGAGTTCCGCGATAAAACGAGCCAAAAGAGAGAGTTTTTCCTTCATATGCCGGGTGGCATCTGTCCCATAACGCATCAGCAGATACAGCAGCAGAAAGAGAACTTCGCCCAAAAAGAAGAAGTAATTTGTAATCGTCATCAGTGCTGTAAGAAGTGAAAACATGCCATAGTTTTTTTTCTGTGCAAGCCGGTCCGCCGCCAGCAGATAAAATGGGAAAAAGGCAACGACTTCGCCAAAATGGTTAAAGACCAGGCTGACCAGGGTAAAGCCGCTAAAACCGTAAAGAAGACCGCTTAGACAGGCACATCGTGTATCTTTGACAAATTGTCTGCTATAATAATAACCTCCAAGACAGGCAAGGGCGATCTTTATCATCTGCAAAAAAGGAAGGAGATATGGTACCGCCTGTTTTGGAAAAGGCACGGTTATCCAGAAAAAGGGACTTCCCAGCAGATAAAACGAATAGCTGGTATAGATGCTGCTTCCCAGATCCGTGGTCATATCCCAGAAAAAGTGTCCATTACGAACCGCTTCATGTATCTTGAGATAAAACGGAATCTGCTGCATATTGTAGTCGCCAAAGTAAATAAATAATCCTTTATCACGTATTAGAAATGGCAGAAAACAGATCAGTGTCATTGCCATAGCCAGTAAAAATACAGTCCGTCCATTCCATTCTTTTTTCATAATCTTCCATCCTCTCAATGACGAATTTTGGTGATAAATGTATAAACATATTATATATTATAAAGGAAAGGAAGCCGCTTTTCAATCCAATTTTGCACTCACTTCATAAAAGGGCTTGGAACGAGCATGAATGCGGGGGATTCCTGATCTGCTTTTTTGCATATTATTGGATTTCGGGAATAAAATTTCCTTAATTGCAAGAAAATCAAAAGAAATTTGCGAAAAAGAAAATAAAATATTCTTGAATAAACAATGTTTTTATTGAAATTGTGATACAGTTATGATAGGATAAGAATAAGATTACATTGTAGTAATTCATAAGTGCTGATTGAGGAAACAAATCAGAGGAGGAGAACATATATGAAGGAAGATGCGACATTTCTGACTGTAAAAAATAAATTTTCACAGCAGGAATTCAAAATAAATACGGATGATATTTTGTATGCTATGAAAACAGAAGAAGAAAGTCATGCTAAACCGTGGATTTATATGATAGACGGAAAACAATTTTATTATTCGAATTCTATGGGGGCATTGGAGGAGCAGCTGGGCAAAGCATTTATTCGCATCAGCCGTCAGTGTATCGTAGCATCGAAAGCCATTCATTCTGTAACGAAAGAAGATATTCTTTTAAATACCGGAGAGAAACTTCCCTATAGCAACCGAAATAAAAAAAGAATTATTTGTACACAGCTTGAGAATCAGAAGAAAGTATTGCAGAAGCTTCGTGCGAGTAAAAAACCGATGACTTATGAGGATTATGCAGAACATTACCGAAGTTTTGATCATATGCCATTTGCATTTGCGGATATTGAGATGGTATTTGACGATAATGCGGAAGCGGTAGACTGGATTTTCTGTTATGGCAATGAGGCACTTGCCAAAATCGAGAAAACACCGTTAAAAGACCTGATCGGAATTTCTTTTGGTTCTGTTTTTGCGAACATGGATGCCAAATGGCTCCGGAGTTATGAACAGGTTGTCTTATATGGCCGAACCCTGGAAATCATAGATTACAGTCCTGAGATCGACACGTATCTGCATGTGACATGCTTTCCGATATTTCCGGGACATTGTGGGTGTATCTTAAAGGATATCACGAAAATTGAATATGCCGAGGGTGAAAAAAGCAACGAGAAGGCATTGCGGTTGTATCTGGCAAAGGTTATCAATGCATAACATTTTCTCCTCCCAAAGTGGTAAAACAGGTGGTACTATCCGGGTTGTACCACTTCGGAGAGAAAATTTTATATAGATGAAGTAAAAAAGGTAAATGAATGAATTTCGGTGGTTGTCAAACGCCGAAAGAAAAAAAGGAGAAAAGAAATGAAAAAAGAAGTTAAAAAGCTGCTTGCATACCTGCTCGCTCTTGCGATTGTACTTACCTCGGTATTTACCGGGCAGATCGTGACAAAGACGACAGCAAAAGCAGCAACACTTGAAATTGATGGAGCAGAGATCACTGCAGAGTCAGGGACGCCTGTCAGTATCACGACAAATGAAGAGGGACAGACCGTCTATACCCTGACAGGTAGTGTCACAAATGGATTAAAGATCAC
>DJNB01000252.1:0-655 GCA_002435545.1 Lachnoclostridium sp. UBA6475 | reverse complement strand
CTGGCAGCGGGAGAAACCGTTATTCTGGATGGAAAAGGGTATTCCATCCATGGTCGGGATGAAATTGAGTGTGAACGTGATTCTGCTACGCCTGCGCTTGAGATTGAGGGTAGTGGTACATTGATCTTGAAAAATGCCAATTTAACAGGTGGTAACGGAAACGATGATTTGGGGTATGAGGGACAAGGTGCCGTGGCTCTTCGCGTCACTTCTCCAAAGGTATCCTTGATCTTACAGCAAACGGTCACAATCACCGGTGGAACGGCGGCGGTCGGAAGGACGACTGGTTCCCCATCTGGAAACGGAAGTTCCGGGATAGAGTTTTCCGGTGCCACACTGAAAGTGGATTGTGGAAGTCAGGTTACCATTAAGGGGTCGGATGGATATCAAGCAATAAGTGAGGAGGAATATGGTTACGACAGATTTGATGGTACTCCGGGAGGCTGTGCACTGAACTTTACCGGCGGCAGCCTGTTGGTGTGTGACGATGCTTGGCTTACTCTTACCGGTGGCAATGGCGGGCAAGGTGCTTCTGGTCTGGAAGGCGTTGGTGGTTGGTATCAATCATACTACGGAGTGGCAAATGGCACCAATGGTGGTAACGGCGGCGATGCACTTTCCTTTACAGGAAGTGTTTATACCGTTTCTTCCTCAG
>DJNB01000181.1 GCA_002435545.1 Lachnoclostridium sp. UBA6475 | reverse complement strand
TATCGTTGGGGTTGCTGTCGGCATTGCCGTCGGCGTTACTGTCGGCTTTATCGTTGGGCTTGCTGTCGGCTTTACCATCGGCGTTGCTGTCGGCATTGCCGTTGTAGGCGTTAACGGTTTCTGTCTTACATTCGCGCTTACCATCCCTGCATACTTCCAAGAAGATGAGGATAAATTAATATTTAAAGTGGGACGAATACCGATACAATCGTAGTTGACATTAGAACCATCGTAGCGTCCCCAGCCAATGTAGACGACATCCATCGCATCGTTAGAATAATCCCCAGGCGAGCGTAACCACCAATCGCAGTTTCCTGCATAGCCATCATTTGGGACGATAAAGCAACCGTTCTTCACTGCATATGCCGAAGCCTTACACTGTCGCGTTTCAGATCCTGTATCATATTTACTGTTAAATCCATAATCTAGATTTGCCACTTCATTCTGTGAAAGAAGAAAGATTTTATCTGAAGTAGTATTTCCACCTGAAGTACCGGTTGAACTATTATCTTCATTTACCACTGTCGTCGTCTTGATTGCCGACTGCTCTTCCGCATCGAAAGCAGCATCCAGAAAAGTGCTGTTTAACCATTGACGAAGAGTGCATGTCTCCCATGTAACATCTTCTTCCGTTTCGTTATATGGTTTACAGTCCAGTGCCATATCCGCCATCACAAATGCTTCGTTTCCTTCTACGGACAACACACGCCATTTGATTGGCTCTTTGGTACTGCTGTTGCTCTGGTAATAATTACCAAAATAGATACAGTCCCACGTAGAAACTCCGTTTGCTGTCCGTGGATTGGATACCGTCGCTGCTGCTTGGGATACTTTGGCACCCGGCGGCAGCATTGTTATCACCATAACGGCGCACAAGATCAGCGCCATGAGTTTTTTTCCTGCGATTCGATTACTCATTTTCATCGTTCTCCTCCTTTAGTTTACATCATAAATCTACAAGTATCTCTTTCTCTTATAGTACCATATTGTGCCGTTGTCCGCAATGCAATTTTTCCAGTATCTTCCACTAAAAAACAGAGCCGCCGCACAAATTATTTTTCTATTGCACGACAAGCTCCTTTAATTCTTATATTTTTTACATTTTATGCCAGTTCCAGCATTCGCTCCAATGCCACACTCGCCTTCTGGCTTACTTCTTCGTCCACAAACATTTCCGGTGCCATATTCGTAAGCGCCTGCTCCACTTTGTCCAATGTGATCTTTTTCATGTTCGGGCAAAACTGGCGGTGGCCGACATTGTAGAACTTTTTCTGCGGATTCTTCTGCTGCAATTCATAAAATACGCCCATTTCCGTGCATATGATGAATTTATCATGGTCGCTTGCCGTCGCATAATCAATGATCTCCGAGGTGCTTCCGATGAAATCCGAAAGTTCAAGTACATCCCACGTACACTCCGGGTGGGTAAGTACCAGCGCGTCCGGATGAAGTTCTTTCGCTTCTTTTACATTTTCCGCATGAATGCTTTTATGTACATGGCAGTATCCATCATGGAAAATAAATTCCTTTTCCGACAGTTTGCTCGCCACGTAGCGGCCGAGATTATTGTCCGGGATAAAGAAAATGCGTTTGTTTGGCAGGGCTTTTACGACACGCAGCGCATTGGAGGAAGTCACGCACACATCCGAGTGTGCTTTAATCTCCGCCGTGGAATTTACATAACATACGACGGCGACATCTTCGTACTGCTCTCGGACTTCTTGAATCCGGCGGACATCTACCATATGTGCCATCGGGCAGTCTGCGTACTCATCAGCCATAATGACCCGTTTTCCCGGATTCAGAATCTTTGCGCTCTCTCCCATAAAGGAAACGCCACAAAATAATATGTTCTGATTCGGGATCGAAACCGCTTTTTTTGCGAGGAAAAAGGAATCCCCTACAAAGTCCGCGATTTCCTGCACCGCACCGTCCACATAATAATGGGCAAGGATTACGACATCCTTTTCTTTCTGCATTCGTTTGATATTTTCAATCTGTTGTTTCTTATTTTCCATGTTCTCCTCATTCCTTTTCTTAGTGGATCAGCCTGCAAACTGACTATTATATAATGTAGCATAGAAACCGTTTTGTTGCAAGAGCTGTTCGTGATTTCCCTGCTCAATAATATGACCATCTTTCATAACCAGGATCACATCCGCTTCCTGAATCGTCGATAAACGGTGGGCTACGATGAAACTGGTGCGCCCCTGCATCATTTTCGAAAATGCCTGTTGGATATGGATTTCCGTTCGGGTATCGATCGAAGACGTTGCCTCGTCCAGAATAAGCATCGGCGGCAGGCAGAGCATGACTCTTGTGATACAAAGAAGCTGTTTCTGACCCTGGGAAAGGCTTCCGCCGTCTTCTCCGATCACCGTATCGTATCCGTTTTTCAGACGTTTGATAAAGCTGTGTGCGTGGCTTGCCTTTGCCGCTGCGATCATTTCCTCCTCGGTCGCATCCGGTTTTCCCATACAGATATTTTCGCGGATGGTGCCCTGACGAAGCCAAGTTTCCTGTAAAACCATACCGTAATTGGCACGCAGACTGTGTCTCGTAATCTCCTGAATGTCTTTTTTGCTTACGCGGATCGTACCGGAATTGACATCATAAAAGCGCATCAGCAGATTGATCAGCGTCGTCTTTCCACAGCCGGTCGGTCCGACGATGGCAATTCTCTGTCCCGGTTTTACCGAAAGATTCAGATTTTCGATCAATTTCTGATCGGGTTCGTAGGAAAAATAGACATCTTCGAGATCGACTTCACCGGTCGCCTGTTCCAGGACAACCGCATCTTCCGCGTCCGGTGTCTGGGATTTTTCTTCAATCAGTTCAAAAATTCGTCCGGCGCAGGCAATCGCATTCTGCAGCTCCGTAACGACACCGGAAATCTCATTGAACGGTTTGGTATACTGGTTTGCGTAACTCAAAAAGCAGGATAACTGTCCTACCGTGATCCCGCCGTGAATGGCAAAGATCGCTCCGGAGATACCGACTCCGGCGTAAACCAAACTGTTGACAAAACGTGTCGCCGGATTGGTAATGGAGGAGAAAAAGATTCCCTTCAACGAACATTTCCGGAGTCTTTCGTTGATCTCGTCAAACTGTTCTTCGGCTCTTTTTTCATAACCAAAGGCTTTTACCACTTTCTGGTTGCCAAGTGTCTCCTCGATCAGCGCCGTCTGTTCGCCGCGCGTCTCGGACTGCAGTTTGAACATTTCATACGTCCGCTTTGCGATAAAACTTGCGACAAAGAGCGAAACCGGCGTAATAACGACAACGACAAGGGTAATGCTGACATTGACGCTCAGCATAAAAAGCAAGGTTCCTAGGATGGTGATAATTCCTGTAAATAATTGGGTAAATCCCATCAAAAGTCCGTCCGCAAACTGGTCTACGTCTGCGATCACGCGGCTTACAATCTCGCCGTAAGAATGTCCGTCCAGATATTTCAACGGAAGATCCTGCAGTTTTTCAAACGCTTCGCTGCGGATATCGCGGATGACATTGTACGTGATTTTATTGTTGCACACATTCATGATCCACTGCGCCGCCATCGTGATTGCTATGGCAATGGCAATCTTCATAAGGATCTGTGTAATTTTTCCAAAATTTACCTGCCCCGGTCCTACGATCACGTCCACTGCGTTACCGGTAAGGATTGGGACATACAGCGTCAGTGCGACCGTGATAACGGCAAGCACCAATGAGCAGATCACGTAAAAGGAATATTTCTTAATATAACGAAGGACTTTTTTGATCGTTTCTTTCTGGCTCATTTAGCGTCCCTCCTTTCCAAATTGTGATTCGTAAATCTCCTGATAGACCTCACAGGACTTCAATAATTCTTCGTGGGTTCCCTTTCCTACCATCTCGCCATCGTCTAATACCAGAATCTGGTCCGCATGAAGGATCGATGCCGCCCTCTGCGACACGATGAAAATGGTCGTCTCCGGGAAACTCTTTCGCAGCCCCATACGAAGCGCCGCGTCGGTCGCGTAATCCAGCGCCGAGGAACTGTCATCTAAGATGAGGATTTCCGGCTTTTTCACAAGCGCTCTGGCGATCGTCAGACGCTGTCTCTGACCGCCGGAGAAATTGCGGCCTCCCTGCTCCACTTTGGCATCCAGACCATTTTCTTTCTTTTTCACAAATTCTTCTGCCTGCGCCACCTCTAACGCCTTCCACATCTCTTCTTCCGTCGCGTCCTCTTTGCCCCATTTCATATTGGAACGGATCGACCCGGAAAACAGAACCGCCTTTTGCGGCACGACAGCAATCTTTTCGCGGAGTTTGTCAAGCGAATAGTCCGCGATATCTTTTCCCGCGATTTTTACCTGACCGCTCGTGCAGTCGTAAAATCTCGGAATCAAATTTACAAGGGAAGTCTTTCCGGAACCGGTTCCTCCGATTACACCGA
The DNA here is from genome assembly GCA_002435545.1 of Lachnoclostridium sp. UBA6475. Taxonomy (GTDB): domain Bacteria; phylum Bacillota; class Clostridia; order Lachnospirales; family Lachnospiraceae; genus Eubacterium_F. The sequence continues at coordinate 9,190 of DJNB01000181.1, read as the reverse complement.
CCATCTGGCCTTTTTCTGCCGTAAAGGAAATGTCCGTCAGGGATTCCTCGCCGGCACCCGCATAGCACAGACCGACATGCTCAAATTTTACCTCTTCCGGATTTTGTTCTATAGCAGTAGCATCTCCATCTTTCATGCTTGAACTAACTTCAAACACATCCTGCACACGGTTTCCACACGCGATCGCTTTTGTCACCGTTATGATCAGATTGGCAAGTTTGACAAGTTCTACCAAAATCTGCGACATATAGTTTACGAGGGCGACAACGGCTCCCTGTGTCAGGATTCCGGCATCGACACGAAGCGCCCCCTGCCAGATGAGCGCAATGATCGCACCGTTGATGATCACATACGTAAGCGGATTCATCAGCGCTGAGAATCTGCCGACAAACATCTGTATTTTATTCAATGCCACATTGGCATCTTCAAACTGTTCTTTTTCTTCTGCTTCTTTATTAAAAGCACGGATTACACGGACTCCGGTAAGATTTTCCCGCGTAATGCCAAGCACGCGGTCGAGGCTTGCCTGCACCTTTTTATACAACGGAATACTGATGATCATAACGCCAAATACGACGATCGACAAAAGCGGAATCGCCACGACAAAGATGAGCGCCGCCTTTACATCAATGGTAAATGCCATGATCATCGCACCAAATACGATAAACGGAGAACGCAGAAACAATCGCAGTACGAGATTGACGCCGGACTGGATCTGGTTGATGTCACTTGTCATCCTCGTGATCAGGCTCGTCGTACCAAGCGTATCGATCTCGGTATAAGAAAGCGATTCAATATGCTTAAACAGCGCGGATTTTAATTCGGTCGAAAATCCGACTGCTGCCTTTGCCGCAAAATACTGCGCCGTAAGTGACGACGCAAGTCCCACGATACCAAGCAGCACAAGCACACCGCCCATCCACAATACGTGCGGCGTATCCTGCCTTGCGATACCCTTGTCAATGATCGATGCCATAACAAGCGGCACGAATAATTCAAACGATGCCTCCAATAACTTGAACAATGGCCCAAGCACCGACTCTTTCTTATAATTTTTTAAAAATGTGAGTAATTTCCACATGCTCCTTTTCTTCCTTTCCGTCTTACTTCACAGTAACTGACTGCTCCGTGTCCATCCATTTTCCTTCGTAATAAAGATAAATATGATACGTATCTTTTTCCATACCGGAAAGCGGAATGGCAATTGCATAACGCTGATTTTTCTTTTCTTTCATTCCCTTTCCTGCACTGCTGTAATCCATCTGATAGCATTTATTTTTTCCAGAAAATTCCAATTTTGAAACCGTATGATCGTTTGCCGTCATATAAAGCATCGACTGATAAAGCTCAAATGATACATTCGCTTTTTTCTTTTCTGCCTTCTGCGCCGCCGACTCCTTTTTCTCTTTCGGCGCCTGCAGCGTACCGAGGATCACGTCGCTCTTTTCCGGCATTGCCGTGCTGAGATCCTTCCAGTTGAATGTCATCTCATAGCCGCGGTAAAAATATTTTTTCGCCGAATATTGATTGAGTACGGCTCCGGTCTTGTAATCGTATTCATAGATCATACCCTTCTGCCCCTGAATGAACGGATACAGATATCCGCCAAATGAGAACATCCGGTTTTTCTCTTTGTCATAGGCGCAATTCGACGTAATGATCGATTTCACACTTTTAAACAACTTGTCCTGGCGCACCGTCATTTTCTTTTCATTGATCGTATAAACCGATACGTAAGAATTGGGATCGTCGTCCCAAAAGTCCACTTTCCGCTTTGTCTGCCAATGGTTGTCATACAGCATGACATGGATCGTATCCGGATCGCCATCCAGATCATACGGGATCTCGTAGACACTGTGCTGCTGGAAATGCCATTTGATACTGCCCTGCGGCTTCAGCACCAGATCTTCCTGCTCCGTTCCTTCAAACATCTCCGGATTTGCAAGGATCCATTTGATCTTCTTCGTATCCCAGTCCACTTTTACCGCCGAATGCAGATTTCGCGGCGAAAGCAGGACACTGTGGTCTTCTTCTTTATAAGAAACGGTATTCAAATGCGCCCAGTCCACCTTATTCCGATAGGTCTTATCAAAAATTTCTTTCATGTCCAGTTCTTTTACCGTCTCTCCGGTCTTACGGTCAATCTCAAGGACAACATCCTCCGTATGCCCGGCGATCGAGCTTGACAATACAAATAAATTGCCGCCCGGTTCTTTTTCGATCACTTCATGGTGGATTCCGTTTTTTACATAATACTGGCGGTAGATCCGTCCGAGATAATCCATTTCATACATCGACGTCGTATGCGGTTTTTCTTCCGTCGGTGTCTCCGCCTCATCCGTCTGATAGATCAGCCGCTTGTCCGCAAGCGGAAATACGCCGTATGAACCGGTCGTCATCGTAATACACCAGCGGATATCTCCCGCCTCGTCGTAAGCAAATGGATATTTTGTCGTCTGACCGGAAAGAATGGTCAGCGCATAGGCAGATGTCTCTCCCTTTTTTTCCACTTTGACCGCATCCTTTAATTCCTTCGGAAGCGGCTCCGTCTGAATGGTTACCGTCTTTGTCTTCTTTTTCCCATTTTTGTCTACACAGGAAAGACGAACCTTATTTTTTGCATCCGGATACAACCCGACAACCGGGATCCGATGCTTCTTCGTCTTTTCAAATTCTGCGCTGATATCCGTCTCTTTTGTCTTTCCTTCTACCGTCATCGTCACTTTGCAGGACGTCTCCGTCTCAAACAAAAGATACGCCGTAAGCGGAGAATTTCCATACGGATTCAGAAGAACCGCCGGATTTTCCCACGTCGCGTTTCCCGAATCCAACATTTTCTGAATTTCTGCATCCTTTTTATAAGAAGCATCCAGCCGCGACTTCTTTGTCTTGATCGTATCTGACACTACACCCGGCCCGGAGCGCTCCCCCAGCACCTCTGTATTCTGTGTTTCCTGCTGGCTTACAGCCTTTTGTTCTACAACTGTCTCATCCTGTTTTTTTCCGCAGGAAGAAAGCGGCAGCGCCATAATTCCTGCCAATAAAAATAAACCAGTACAATGAATGATTTTGTTCCATTTTGTCTTCTCTCTCATAATGATCCTCTTTTCTCATTTTCATTGTACTAGTTTAAACTATATTGGCAAAGAAATCAACCTTTACTGCAATTAAAAATAATGATATTGCTTCCGTTTACGCACCAGACAGATCACCGTCACACACAAAGTAAATATTTCTGCCACAAATACCGCGCCCCAGATCCCGTCAATTCCTAAAAACATCGGCATAAGCAGTACGGCTGCGATCTGAAATACAAGCGTTCTCAAAAACGATATGAGCGCCGATAACAATCCATTGTTTAATGCCGTAAAGAAGGAAGATCCGTAAATATTAAACCCATTGACTAAAAAGGCAAGGCAGAAAATACGGAAACCATGTTTTGTCAACGCAAATAAATCCGGGTCATAGCCAACAAAAATACGTGCCAGCGGCGAGGCGATCAGCTGTGCCAGCGCAAATAAACCGATTCCCCACACTCCGATCATTTTAAGACTTTTGGTAAGCAGATTCTTTAATTCATCGGAATTTCTTGCGCCATAATGGTAACTGACGATCGGCGCACTTCCGATCGAATACCCAAGAAAGATCGTTACAAAGATAAAGTTGACATACATCAGGGTTCCATAGGCTGCCACTCCGTCCTCGCCGGCAAAGTGCATGAGCTGGAAATTAAACAGCGTATTAACAACGGAACTGGATAAATTTGTCATCAATTCCGACGATCCATTGGTACACGTTTTGCCAAGGATATTCCAGTGCAGTCTCGCCTTTCCCAGCCGGAACGGGCTTGTATTTTTTCTTCCAAAATATACCAATGGAAGCAGTCCCCCGACGCACTCTCCACAAACGGTCGCAAATGCGGCGCCGGCAAGTCCCCAGCCAAATACGGCAATAAACAAAAAATCGAGGATCATATTTGTCACACCGGCAAGCACAATCACCGTCAGTCCCAGTTTCGGTCTTTCTGCGGTTACAAAGAAACATTGAAATACATTTTGCAGCATAAATGCCGGCATCGATATAAGGATAATTCTTCCATACAAAATACAGCTGTCAAGCAGCTCTCCCGTCGCTCCGAGAGCAATACTCACCTGCTTTGTCAGCAGTATGCCGACAACCGCCAACACAACTCCTCCGGCGAGAGTGACATAAACGATCATCGAAAAATATTCATTGGCTTTTTCCTTTTTTCCCTCGCCAAGTGTCTTTGCCACAATCGCGCTTCCGCCGGTTCCCATCATAAATCCCAGCGCCGACATCGCCATAATAAACGGCATGATCAGATTCAAACCGGCAAACGCCGTTTTTCCCACATAATTTGATACAAACAGTCCATCCACCACGCCATAAATGGATGTAAATATCATCATAATAATGGATGGCAGCACAAATCGTATTAATTTATGATACGTAAAATGCTCAGATAACTGAATTTTCATTGTCTTTATCTCCTTTTCTACTATTGTCGTACATATTTTTCCGCATTTCGTCCCGGAATCTTCCAAAGGTTTCCAGCATTGTCTCACATTCTTTCCCGCTAAGTGCAAGAAATGCGGCATTTTCTGCCTTGATAACCGGATAAACCTTCTGCCGGATCCATTCGTTTCCCTCTTTTGTCGGATAAATATGGCGCTCCCGGCCACGTCCCGGCATCAGCCGGATCAAGCCCTTGTTCTCCAGCTTTCGAATGGAAGAATTCACAGTCTGTTTCGGCAGCCAGGAGACACTGCATATCTCATGCTGCGTACACCCCTCGCCCAATTCACAGAGTGAGTATAAAATGTCAAATTCGCTGTGCGACATCTTCTCCTGCCGCATAAAGGCATCGTAAACATCATTCAATTCTTTGTTAATTTGATTGTATCTCATAAGTTCTTTCCGTAATTTCGGTTTTGAATCCATGCAATCCCCGCTTTCTTCTAAGTCCGATTTCGTACTCGCACAGGTTACTATATCATAATTGATTTCTAATGTCAAGGAGGTTGTGACTTAGGAATGGATTCATTCTTCCTCCACGATTACTGCTCTGGCGTCCACGCTGTTTATCCGTTTGTTACTGATTTCACAATACTGCTCTGACGCAAAACACTCATCCAATATCTTTCTGGACGGGAAGCGGATTATAATAATCCGCTGAGGTGTTCGTTCGGGATGAAGTGAAGTAACTTTTTCTGAACGGGCAACGTATTCTCCGCCAAATTTTTCCACAATCGGCTTTACTTCCCGGATATATTCATCATACAGTCCCCGTCCCGCTTTTTCGTCAATGTAAGTATCTATCATAAAATAACAAGCCATCGCTATTTCTCCTTTCGGCAGCACGCAACCGTTGTTGCAAACAATGGATTCTTCTCCCACATTGGTGCCTGCAAATATTCGCACACCTTGCCTGTCAATTTTGACAATTCTCTACCGTCATCTATTTCACGTACCGTTTTTTCCAATTCTTCCAGCAAATCTCCGGCGTCTTTTATTTTCTGCCTCATTATTTCAGCGGAATAGGGCTGATCCCAGGCAGGGTAAAATGTCCGGACATTTTTCAGGTTTTCCAGTGTTTCCAGAGATTTTCTGGAGTCTTCCAAATCCACCAGAATCGGAATATCTCCGCGAACCGGCACGGTGTCTCCGATAAATACTACGTCCCCGATGCGATAAGAGATTTCGTCTACAGAATGACCGGGAGTTGCGACTGCTTGTACTAAAATATCATCGCAAAAAGGAATCTCATCTCCCTCTTTCACCACGCAGTCTACAATAGTAGACTTTCCTGCCAGTTTATAAAAATTCGGAATCGGGCGTTCTCTAAACTGCCGGTCAATGTCCTCGATCCACGGTTGTTCCCCCTCGCCGGCATAGATTTTCGCGCCGTATTTTTCACGAAAATAATACGCCGTACCGATATGATCCGGGTGCGCGTGCGTTAAAAATACTGCCTTTACTTCCTCCGGCCGGTGTCCACTCTCTGTAATCGCTTTTTCGATCACTTCCTGACTTCCGTAAACTCCCGAATCCACCAGCATACAGCCATTTTTTGCTGCGATGAGATATACATATACAAATCTTTTTATCTCCGGGGTAACATAAAAATCAATCTTTATTTGTTTTACTTTCATAAGCTGCTCCTTTCACGCAAGTGAACACTTGCATATAGATTATTTTTTAACGTGCCGGTGTGGCACGTTTTTTACAAAAATTATAACTCTATTCCAGACACAAATACACGTATACTGTCCTGAATATATTTCTTCTTTGAGACACGGATTAACTTGTTTCCAAAGGATGCGTCCAAAAATACAAAACCAAAATTCATGGATATAAACTGCATCGCCAGACTTTCCACACTGCACTCTCTCATCCTGCCCTGCGCGGTCATTTCCGTAAAATATTTTACTAGAACTCTTTTAAACACCAACGGAACCTGCATAATTCCCGGCAATGCCGCACCTTCCAGTTCTGCCGACCGTAACCCGATCGACACTTTTACCATCTGCGGCGTTACCTTTTTCATGTAAATCGTTGAAAAGGCAAGCAGATCTTCTTCCAAATTTCCCTGATAAATAAAATCTTCTTCCGATAAGCCAGGATTCCATTTGGGCAGTTCCATCGCCGCTGTCACAATTTCTTTCTTTTCTCCAAACCTCCGGAATATCGTGCTTTCATTCACTCCGGCTAATCTTGCGATCTCTTTCGTAGTCGCCCCCGAATACCCTTTTTCAATGATCAATGTCATCGTGGCATCCATTATTTTTATCTGCGTTTCATCATACATACAGCAAGCCTCCCGTGCAAGTGATTACTTGCATAATATCATGTTATTGCAGAAATGTCAACAAAAAAATGGCAGGAGAGATTCGTTCTTTCCTGCCACATTGTTATCTTTCATTATAAAACCGGGTGATCGCTGCCTGCGCTTCTTCCGACTCATGTTTTTTGCGAAACCGCTCGCGGTCTTCCAAGATAGCAAGCATTTCATCGACCACCATTTCTTCCGTTGGGGCGCTGAGGCGGTACAGATAGCCTAACATCCGTGTCGCCGTATAATCCGTATTCATGTGCGTAAATGCAATCTCCCGGCTCAGTTCCTCATCAAAACCCTTTTTCAAAAGAAGCCGGTATACTTGTTCGCTCATTCCCGATGCCATTTTATCCTTCCTTTCATCACCACGCCGTTCCGTCTGAAAAACATCCTTTGGGATGATTTCCGGACAATGCAAATTTCTTTTTCTCCGGAATCGTATTCTTCCAGCCTAAGTAAAAGGCCGTCACGCGATCGACCTGATTCACGATCTTGTATTTTAATGTTTTTCCATTTTTTGTAAATGTCGAAAACATGATATCATTCGGATATTTCTTGCCAACATGACGAACCAGTACCGAGCTGATCCCATCGGTAATCGAAGTCATATACAAGTCTCTGGCTCCAAACAAATGCAGGATCTCATGCGCATATGTCGCCGCGCCCTCTGCCTCATTTTCATATTTTGAAAAAAGGGCGCTCATTTCATAAAAATTCTTTTTGCCATCTTCCATATAATGTACCGCGGTCGAACTCACACCGGATTTATTGATAAATAGCACAAAGCCAATGCTGTCCGTGCCATATTTTTCGCGTATTTCATCCACATTAACAGACTGTTCAATACGTGTCTGCATCTGGTCACTGAAACGATTTAATTTCTTCTCCGAATCGTCTAATTTGGTCTTTGTTTTTACCTCATACTGCAAGTCGGGATTTTCATAAGAATCTGCCACCAATGTCACATTTTTCTTATACCTCCTGCCCTGTCGTTCGATAAATGCGGCTGCCGCTTTGAGTTTCCGATTGGCATCCCTTTTTTGTTTTTCATTCCATTTGCTGTCGGCATCCTCCACAAAGATACTGACAAGCACTGATTTTCCAATCAGGACACCGGCGCTTCCCGTCTTTTGTTTTTTCCACTGTGCCGTCGTTTTTGCCGCCTGTACGTTTATCGCCATTGTCTGGCATACCGTTCCAAAAAGCAGACTTACCAGCAGCACAATTGATAATATTTTCCTGTTCATGCTATTTTTCCCCGCTTACTACATTTCGTGAAATCCCCTGCAAATAGCAGCGAATATTTTCGCAAACCTCATCCGCACAGCGTTTTCTCGCCTCACACGTCGCCCACGCAATATGCGGCGTGATAATAAGTTTCGACGAATCCTGTATTTTCAGCAGCGGATCGCCCTCTTCCATCGGCTCTTTTTCCAAAACGTCCAGCCCGGCTGCCGCAATTTCGCCCTTTTGCAATGCTTCCGCCAGTGCTTTCTGATCCACAATCGGACCTCGTCCGAGATTCAGAAGCACCGCTGTCTTCTTCATTTTCCGGAGTGCCTCGGCATCCACTAATTTATCCGTCGCCGGTGTAAGCGGCGCATGGATCGAGACGATGTCCGCCTGCTCCAGAAATTCATCCCACGTCACACGTTGATATTTGGGATGGTCGTGCTTTCCCGAAGTGGAATAGTAAATGACTTTACAGCCAAATGTCTCCGCAATCTCCGCCACTTTTTCTCCGATTGCCCCCATTCCGATAATGCCGTAAACTTTTCCATCCAATTCATGAAATGGTTTCGCAAAATGGGAAAACACGTCGCTTTTTGCATACGTTCCACTTTTGACAAATTGATCGTAATATGCCAGTTTTTCATACACATAAAACAACAGCGCAAAGGTGTGCTGCGCCACCGACATGGTCGAATACCCTTTTACATTTGTCACCACAATTCCGCGGCTTTCCACATAAGGCATGTCCACGATATTGGTTCCGGTCGCCGTCACACAGACCAGTTTCACATTTTTTGCCGCTTTCAGCAATTCCTTATTCACAGGGATTTTATTTACAATGATAATATCTGCATCTTCGATCCGCTTTGCATTTTCTGCCGGCTCAGATGCCGGATATTTTACTACCTCACCAAGTTTGTCAAATTCTGACAAATCCACATCTTTTCCTAATGTATCTGCTTCCATAAAAACGATTTTCATGCGTTTGTACCTCCTGGTTACCTGTCAGAGCAAAGTTTGCCTTAACCCTACCATCATTTTATATGGTAATGCAGGAAACGTCAAATGGTTTTTCCTTTTTGGCGTGTGCCGGCGTTCTCT
>DJNB01000211.1:15603-16048 GCA_002435545.1 Lachnoclostridium sp. UBA6475 | reverse complement strand
CCGGGGACAAATGCAGGAGTTACAACCACACCGGCTGTTTCAAACGCTCCGCAGACACCGGCACCGACACAATCTCCGGTTGTGAATACGGAAAAACCGGCGACCCGCTCCCCGTTACCAACGCAGGCAGTTAAGCCTACCATGGCACCGACACAAAGGGATGAAGAAGAGGTGGCTGCGATAAAAGCGATTATTGCGGAACAAAAAGCCAAAGGAGCATTGGTAAGTGAGGATCTGGCTAGCGGTGAATACGAGTGGAAAGATGGAAAACTGATTGAAATTTTCTGGCCTCATAAACAGTTAGTGGGCGACTTAGATGTTAGTGCATTTCCTAAATTGCAGAGGTTATCTTGTGCATGCAATAAGGTAAATAAAATAAATGTTGCTAATAATCCGGAGTTGGAAGAACTGGATTGCTATGAAAATGAATTGACGGAATTAGATG
>DJNB01000211.1:15245-15549 GCA_002435545.1 Lachnoclostridium sp. UBA6475 | reverse complement strand
ATCCGGAGTTGAAAGACTTGGATTGTAGTTACAATAAATTGACGGAATTAGATGTGTCACAAAATCTGAAGTTGACAAGTCTGGATTGCTATGAAAATGAATTGACGGAATTAGATGTGTCACAAAATCCAGAGTTGACAAGTCTGGAGTGCTATGAAAATGAATTGAGCAAGTTGGATGTATCGAGGAACGTGACATTAATGTATTTAACGTGTAATAAAAATGGATTAACGAGCCTTAATGTGTCAAAAAACCGGAAGTTGTCGGAGTTGTATTGTGGTAACAATGAATTGACGGAATTAGA
>DJNB01000211.1:2463-15197 GCA_002435545.1 Lachnoclostridium sp. UBA6475 | reverse complement strand
GTGTCACAAAATCCGGAGTTGACAAGACTGGATTGCTGGAAAAATAAATTGACGGAATTAGATGTGTCACAAAATCCAGAGTTGACAAGTCTGGATTGTGCTGACAATGAATTGACGGAATTAGATGTGTCACAAAATCCGAGGTTGGAAGTCCTAGAGTGTAGTGGCAATAAATTGACGGAATTAGATATGTCACAAAATCCAGAGTTGACAAGACTGGAGTGCTATGAAAATGAATTGACGAAATTAGATGTGTCACAAAATCTGGAGTTGACATACCTGTATTGCAGGGACAATAAATTGACGGAATTAGATGTGTCAAAAAATATTAATTTGGACTGGTTAAACTGTTCAGGGTGCAAAATTACGGTTTTAGATGTTTCAAAAAATACAAAACTGAAAAGGTTGATTTGCGATGGTAATAAGTTGACCACGCTGGATTTATCAAATAATTTGGAATTGGCAGACGAAAATGTAGACTGTGACAGCAATGTAACAATTATTAGATAAAATTCAGATTCAAAGTGATAAGGAGTTTTAGATGCTTCAAAAAATACAAAACTGAAATTTTTGATTTGTGATGAAGCGGTGAATGTTATTGGCTATGATGGAAACAGAGCAAGCTGGTAATATAAATATATCCCATAAAAGAGGGGGCTGCTGTATTTTCAAATGCGCAGCTCCTTTTGCCCGATTAAAATTAAGAAAAAAAGTGAAACGGGGTGTGTGGTATGATGGAAAAAAAATAGAAAGAGAGGTCCTTTTATGAGGTACAAAGAAAAACGGATCGTTACCATGGTAATGGTAGCAGGGCTTATGGTGGCAGATGTTTTGTCACCGGCAGCAGGGGATATAGTATCAGCTGCTGCGAAAGTAAAGTTAGATAAGAAAAAAATAAGTGTAATTGTAAAGAAAAAAGTTTCAGTAAAAGTTAAAAATGCTGGAAAGAAAAAAGTTAAAGCCAGTATAGCAAAGAAAAAGATTGCTGCAGTAAGAGTGAAGAAAAACAAACTGACAATTACTGGTAAAAAAGTGGGAAAAACCAAACTGACGGTTTCTGTAAAAGGAATGAAAAAATGTTCCATTCCGGTAACTGTAAAAAGCGCAAAAAAGAGCAGTTCAAATAATAATGAACAGCAAGGGGATTTGCAGAATCCGCAGACCCCGGTGCCAACCGCAGAACCTGCTAAAGTATCCCCTATTATAAATCAGCCTGTGCCAACAAATTCTATAGTGGCAACGACAAAACCAAATCCGACGGCTGATGTAACGACAAAACCAAGTCCAACAGTTGATGTGACAGCAGAGCCGAGTCCGACAGCCGATGTAACAGCAGAGCCAAGTCCGACAGCCGATGTGACAGCAGAACCGAGTCCGACAGCTGATGTGACAGCAGAGCCGAGTCCGACGGCTGATGTAACAGCGGAGCCAAGCCCGGCATCAACTGCTGCTGCATCTGCAAAGCCATCTTTGCAGCCGGAACCTACTGCTACTGCAGAGGTAAAACAGAAAGCAGGGAAAATCACGATTGATGAAGCTGCTTTTTGGGAATCATTATTGGAAACCATATCCTTTAATTTGTATAAGGCAAAAGAAACAACAGTAAGTATTGAAAGTTATTTGCCAGATAGTCAGATTTACTATTTTATTGATACAAGTGGAAGTAAAAAAGCAAAAACAAAAGAGGAACTCGATACCGTTACGGATTGGTTAGAGTATAAAGACGCTTTTGTATTGAATGATGATAAAAATGTAATTTATGCGAAGATTGTAGATGAGGAAAATAATGTTGAGTATATATCATCGAATGGTATTGTCACGGAGCTTTCTTTGGTGGAACCGACGCCAACTCCAAAGACAACGAAACCACCAAAGCCGGTACAGACTTCTAATCCGTTAGCAGAAGACGCTTTTGAGGATTATGTTAAGTCGGATATGATCAGCGTGTCTCTGGACGGAAAAACATTAGTAAAGTGTAATCCAAAAGTAGAAGGAGCACTTGAGGTTGATAAAAATATTACAGCTATCGGACCAAAGGCATTTGCAGATTGTAAAGCGCTGACACAGATTATTATTCCGGAAGGAGTGACAGAGATTGGCGCTATGGCATTCAGTGGATGTAGTGGATTACAAAGTGTGTACATTCCGGATAGTGTTACAAAGATTGGAAAGAATGCATTTTCAGATTGTTCGTCTCTTAAAACAGTAGTATTAGGAGATGGAATTACAGTATTTGACCCATCATTATTTAGTGGTTGTTCCAATCTTAGTGAAATTTATCTGGGAAATGGAATTACGGAAATCCCAGATAATGCATTTAATACGTTGACGCAAATTTCAAAAGTTGATATTGGTGATAGTATTACAAAAATTGGAAAAGAAGCTTTTAAAAATTGCAGCAACATTATCCAGATGTTTTTGCCAGATACTTTAACGGAAATTGGTGCGAAAGCATTTGCAGGATGCAGTGGCTTGCAGGAAGTGATCTTTTCAGAAAATCTTGAAAAAATTGGAGACGGTGCTTTTTCAGGATGTGAAAATTTAACGAATGTGATCATTCCGGATAGTGTTACAACAATTGGAAAGGCAGCATTCTCATCCTGTACGAAGTTAGATAAAATTATAATTCCGGAAAACGTAACGGAATTAGCAGATGATACATTTGATGGTTGTACCGGTTTGAAGGAGATTAAGCTGCCAGAGGGGCTGAAAAAAATCGGAAATAATGCGTTTCGCGGATGCTCTGAGTTAACTGGTCTTATCATTCCGGATAGTGTTACATCTCTTGGAACCAATGTTGCTTCGGGCTGTGCAGCGCTGCAGGAGGCAATGATTGAATCCGGTCCATCGGAAGTGCCGGAAGGAATGTTTGAAAATTGTACCGGTTTGACAAGTGTGACCTTGAAAGAGGGACTAACTGCAATTGGTGACAAAGCATTTAAAGGCTGCAAGTTACTAAAAGATGTTGAAATTCCGGATACAATCAATCGTATTGGAAAAGAAGCGTTTAGTGGATGCGCAAGTTTTGTGTCACTCAATATTCCGGATAGCGTTCAATCAATTGGAACTGATATGATAGTAAATTGCAGCGAGTTGAAAGAAATCGCTATTGGAAATGGCATTAAGACAATTCCGGTTTCCAGTGAGTTATCAGATTCAGATGACGAGTCAGATTTAGATAATGACTGGGATTTTGATGAAGATTTGGATCTGAGTATCCAAAGTAATTCAAATTCCGGATTCTTCTATGGGTGTGATAAATTGGAAAAGGTATCTATTGGAGATGGTGTAGAAGAATTACCAAAAAGCCTTTTCGAGGGAAAAAGCGCTCTGACCAATGTTGCTTTGGGAACGGGATTATTAAAAATTGAAGCAAGTGTGTTTAAAAACTGTAGTAAATTGTCGGAAATTATCATTCCGGAAAATGTTACATACATTGGAGCAAATGCATTTGATGGATGTAGCGGATTGACGGAATTAATCATTCCGGAAAAGGTTACAGATATTGGAGCGAGTGCATTTGCAGGATGTGGAGGATTGACAGAATTAGCAATTCCAGATAGTGTTATCAAAGTCGGCGGAGCAATGTTTAACAAATGCGAAAAACTGACAAAGATAACAATTGGGAATGGAGTGAAAGAGTTACCAAAAGGATTCTTTGATGGATGTGCAAATCTGGTAACAGCAGTGTTGGGGGATGGAATTAAGGCATTGCCAGAAAACTGTTTTGCGGAAAAAGGAAACTTAACAACGGTAACATTAGGAACAGGATTGCAGGAAATTGGCGACTATGCTTTTCGAGATTGTGCTGCATTGCCGAAAATAGTAATTCCTAATACCGTAAAAACCATTGGAGCATGTGCATTTGCAAACTGTAAATCATTGGAAGAACTCAACATTCCGGATAGTGTAACGACAATTGAATATTCGTTGTTTAATAGTTCCTTGTATCCTGGAGAGTGTACAAAATTGTCCAAGGTAACCGTGGGAGATGGACTTATAAACTTAGCAAGCGGATTTTTTGACAAATGTCCAAACTTGACAACAGTAGTGTTGGGGGATGGAATCGAGGTGCTTCCGGAAAGCTGTTTTGAGGGGAAAGAAAAGCTGACGACGGTAAGTTTAGGAACAGGATTGCAGGAAATTGGCAAAAACGCATTTAGAAATTGTATTGCTTTGTCGGAGATAGTGATTCCGAATAAGGTGGAAACTATTGGAGAATGCGCGTTTGCAAACTGTAAGACATTGACCGAACTTAGCATTCCGGATAGTGTGACAACAATTGTGGAGTCATTGTTTGTTGATTATTTTGGTGACGGAGAATGTACAAAACTGACCAAGCTAACGATCGGAGATGGACTTACGGAATTAGGAGACAGCTTCTTTAGTGGGTGTCCAAACTTGACAACAGTAGTGTTGGGAGATGGAATTGAGGTGCTTCCGGAGAGCTGTTTTGAGGGAAAAGAAAAACTGACGACGGTGACTTTGGGAACAGGATTACAGAAAATTGGATTCAGTGCATTTAAAGGATGTATTGCATTGCCTCAAATAGTGATTCCAAACAATGTAGAAACGATTGGAGAATGCGCGTTTGCAAACTGTAAGACATTGACCGAACTTAGCATTCCGGATAGTGTAACGAAGATTGAGGGAAACTTATTTTCGTTTTATGGTGAAGGCTCAGCTAACAAGTTGAAAACCATAACGATCGGAGATGGTCTCACAGAATTACCAGAAAGTTTTTTTAAAGAATGTCCGAATCTGACAACGGTTACGTTAGGAAATGGAATTACAGAACTACCGTATGGATGTTTTAATAAAGTGGGAAAACTGACAAAGGTAACATTGGGTACAGCCTTAGATAAGATTGGTTCCTATGCATTTGAAAACTGTAAAGTGTTAAAAGAGATTACCATTCCGGATAGTGTAACGACGATTGAGTCCAGAGCATTTTTGCAAAGTGGTATTACCAGTATTGTTATTCCTCAATCCGTAACATCAATGGGAGACTACGTATTTGGCGAATGCGATAGTTTAAAGACAATTTATTGTGAGTGTAAAACGATACCGGAAGGCTGGTCTGAAGTCTGGTTAGGTATCGATGAAGAAGATGCTCCAACAATTGTGTATAGTTATAAACAAAGCTAGTGAATCTTTTTTGAGATTTTAGTATCTTATGAAAAAGTTCTGCAGCACATGGATATGAAAGTGTCGGTGTCAGCAGGACTTTTTCATTTTTTTAAATTATTTGATTAATATTAAGAAAAAAAGTGGGACGGGGTATGTGGTATGATGGAAAAATAAAAAGAAACTGACAATTATTAGATAAAATTCAGATTCAAAGTGATAAGGAGGAAAAAGAAATGAAACTAAAAATCCGGATCTTGCTTTTGTTTATGTTGTTTTGCCTTATCGGCATAGGAAACAATGTTTATGCCCAAGAGAGTGGTGAGACAGGGTTTCAGGTTACAGAAAACGGACTTAAACAGGATGAAAATGGAAATTTTTATTGTCAAAGTTATTATTCCTCCTGGGGGCGTAAAAAATCAATTCGGTTTCAAATTGCGGGACCGGAGTTAAGAGCACTAGACTCTGTGACATTTGAGAGTTCAGATCCGTCGGTGTGTTCAGTAGATTCGGCGGATGCTGTTGAGACACGGTTTCCGCACTCTTATGATACCCCGTATTCAGTATATGCCGGTATTATATTCGTTCAGCCGGGAACAGCTACGATTACTGCCAGAATAAGAGACAAAGAATATAAAGCCACAGTTATTATAGCGCCGACAGAGTGTGCAGATATTTCGCGCATTGAAGTAAATGATTACCAATCAATCCGGATCAGCTGGAACAAAATAAAGGCGGCGACGGGGTATGTGATTCTCAGAATCAGAGATAACAAAGATAGTATGATGAATCAAAAGATTGAAGAAGCAGCCGTCATCGATAATGCGGATACATTGTCAGCAGTTATTGATGCACCAAGAGATATTAGATGTGAATATGCTGTATATCCCAAGATGAAAGTGGGACAGACAGAGTATTTCCGTTTTCCGGAGGATTATGTAGATTCTCACACGCGCGAGACAAAATGGGCGAAATACACATTGCAGTATTCACACAAAAAAAGTCTCGGTATGTCTGTTTCAGGAAATCGATTTACACTCAAATGGACGACAGATCCCTATGTCCAGGCTTATGAAATCTATGAAAAGAAAATAGCGGAAGGGGATTGGAGTCTGATTCATACAGCGACATCCAAAGAAACAGGGACATTTACCAAAGTTGAAGAACCGGGAAAAGGGTATATTTTCCGTGTTGTATATGTGTATCCCAATCTGCGGCTTGAATCCAATTGGAAACGGTGCTATCAGGTAAAACCGACAGCCATAGTGAAACGTGCTACCAAAATCAAACAAACAAAAAAAGATGGACAATATGAGTATTCTCAAGGGATTCTTTTGCTGGAAAGCAAGTATTCATCGCCGGATGAAACGTATTATTATGAAAAACAGGGGAAACTGCATGTGGTAAGTCGTCTGGGGAAAAAACTGGTGGATTATACTACAGATGGCAAAGGAAAAGTAACAGCCAGGAAAACCATTTTCTTGGGAAGATTTACCACTTATGGTGGATGTTATTATGCCCCGGATGGAAATTATTACGTTGCTGTTGCTTTTAGCAATGAAGAAAAGAGCAAAACAAAGACGGTAATTAAAGTGATGAAATATTCTTCTGTGTGGGCGAAGATTGGAGAGTGCAATATTACCGGAGATGCAGAAAATAAATTTCCGGGCATTGTAATACCGATCCGGAGTGGAAACTGTCGAATGGAATATTGTGAGGATGCACTGTATCTGTTTACGTGCCGGCAGATGTTTAATGGGCATCAGTCCAATATTTCTTTTCGCATCAACACGGCATCCATGTCCTACGTGATGGCAAATGAGGATTATACAAGCCATTCATTTAATCAGTTTGTGCGTTATGATGACCATACTTTGTATCTGTCTAATCATGGAGACGCATACGATCGAGGTGTAAACCTGACAACCGTATCGGAGTATGGGACGGACAAGCAGGAGATTCAAACCTTTCTGCCCTTTTCCATTATGGGAAAAACCGGAGATAATTATACCGGGCTTACGGAAGGCGGAATGGAAACCACAAGCGGTCATGTGCTGATTGCCGGTACCTCTGTTCCGCAGCGATACCCGGTAGCCGGTGTTACCGGAGCAAGTAAAAAATATGCCCATAATGTATATATCATTACAGCAGAAAAGGGAAGTGAAAAATCATCGGTTCACTGGCTGACCCAGTATAATCCGAAAAAAAGTAAAGTAAAGGTTGGACAAGTGCGGCTTGTGAAATTATCTGATGATTATGTCGTGCTGCTATATACCACAACAAAAAAAGCCGGAAAAGAGACGACGACAGTTTTAAATTATGTTGTGCTGAATGAAAGTGGCAGTGTTGTGTATAAAACAACTTATAAAGGGATGTGCTTTACGGCAGGAACACAGCCAATCCTGTATAATGGTTCCATTGTCTGGACGGATGTAGTGTCAACGTATAACAAAAAAACAGGTCGCGGGAAAGATAAGACATATTATTATAGCATTCCGGCGAGAATTGGTTGATGCGTGCAAAACCGGCAAAAAGAAAGAGAGGATGCGAGATGAGAAAAAAGATGAAATCAACAGCGCATTATATTGTGGGATTTCTGGTGTGTGCACTTATCGTTAGTTCCATGTCATGCACGGACGTATTTGCAGCAAAAAAAATCAGTTTGAGCAGCAAAAAGATCGTGTTAAAAGAAGGCGGCAGAAAAACGATTAAAGTAAAAAATTCTAACAAAAGAGTAAAGTGGAAGGTTACTTTTGGGAAAGGAAATATTACTTTAAAGAAAAAAGGAAAAATGGCTGTGACAGTGCTTGCAAAAAAGAAAGGAACAGCTAGATTCCAAGCAATCGTTGGCAAGACAAAGCGGACTTGCAAGGTTACGATAGCGGATACAAAAGCAGATACGAAAACGGATGCGGGAGTGATCTCTGACCTCCCGCCCGTGACCGCAGATCAGCCGGCGGCTCCGATAATTACGCGTTCACCTTATATCAATACGAAAGAGCCGGATCCCGACCCTACGCCAGCAGCAACGCCTGCGCCCACCCCGGTACCTGTCGCAGTACCGGTAAACGCACCGGAAGGAGCAGATGCTTCCGATGTGGAGGCACTAAAATTCTTGATAAAGGACCAATATAGCCGGGGAGCAAGTGTTAGCGAAGATATGTCCAATAAGGATCAGTATACATGGGAAGAGGGAAAATTGACGGGTATTACATGGTTCAGTAAAAATCTGACAGGAGAATTGGATACAAGCGGTTGTGTAAATTTGAAACAACTGCAGTGTAGTTTTAATCGCCTGGCAAGTTTAAAGGTACAGGGAAATATGCAGCTCAAAACTTTGGGGTGTTCCTGTAATCTTCTCAGTAGTTTAGATCTAAGTCAAAATACGGCATTATGGAATTTATATTGCGACGGGAATCAGTTAAGCGAACTGGACGTGAGTCATAATGTAAATTTAGCTTCATTATATTGCAAACAGAATGATATTAAAACCATAGATGTAAGCGGAATAAAAAGGCTGTTAATATTTGAGTGTGATCCGGAAGTTACTGTTATTGGGAAGAAATAACCACTGGCTGCCAATTATGATATAGCCTAGAGAAAGAACAACCTTCGAGAAAGGCTTGTTCTTTCTTTTTCATTTCCGGTTCAATCTTGTCGAAATAAGAAAAATATGGTATACTTTTATAAAGTTTTTGCACAAAATTTATAGATTTTTGGGAGGACAGAAGTATGAAAACAAAGAAAAAGAGGATTTTGCATTTTTGTGTATTAATATTAGCACTATGTTTGGTGATGGTTGTAAAGGAAGATGAGGACATTCTGGCAGCTAAGACACCAAAATTAAATAAGAAAACAGTGACTCTTGAACCGGGGAAAAAGGCGGTGATTTCACTTAAAAAGAAAATTTCAAAGGCATCTGTTCAATGGAGAACGCAGAATCGTTCCATAGCGAGAGTATCCAATAAAGGAGTAGTCAAGGCGGTAACACCTGGACAAACGGATGTTACATGCAAGGTTATCTGCAAACAAAAGGGAAAGAGAAAAGTATACCGCTTAACCTGCCGTGTAACAGTAAAGGATTATAAAAATACATATTCTTTTAGACGCAATGTTGATATATTAAACAGTAATGCATTTGAGGTGGCGAATTGGGCTGAGATTTCATCGGTTCAGCAGTTTTTATATAAAAAGGAAGGCTTGGCTTATGCGTATCTTGAAAAGAAAAAACTTTATATTATAACGCCTCAGAGAGAATTGACCATAGTTTCAAAATATCCGCTTTTGGGAGATGTTATATCGGATGAAGACGGAAATTTCTATGTGATCTGGGGAAAGAGCAATAAAACAGACGATGCGTCGGTGGCAACTACTTTTATCACAAAGTATGATCCTTATGGAAAAGAAATAAAAACGACAGGGTTCGTTGGTAAATCGACGCCGTGGGGAAATGCGCAGAAAGCAAAGACGAAGATACCATTTTCAAGTGGAAATTGTGTGAGCGAAATACATGGTGGAATTCTTGTCTGCTATCATGCAAAAGAAAGATATGACGGTCATCAGTCCGATCAGGTCATTGCCGTAAATACCGCTACCATGGAAGAATATTCGTTGCCGAATAATACTTATGCAGGCCACTCATTTAATCAGGCTTTGATCTATAGCAATAAAATAAACGATTTCATATTTGCCAGTCTGGGAGATTGCTATAGCCGTGGTTTTCGTGTGAACCGGGCAGATGGAAAATACGGTGATGATGACGAGATTATATTTCATAGTTATTTGAAAGCAAACGCAGGGTATAATATGTGGGTTGTAAATGAAACATTTGCCCAGCTTGGCGGTCTTGGTGAGACGAGCGCAGGAATTGTTTTGGCAGGTGCTTCTGTGAAAGCTTTAGATGCGGATGCTGCCAAGCAGAAACAAAATTTGTTTTTGCAGATATTTAATCCTTCTTTTGAAAATATTACGAAAGAAATGTTTGTAAACGGGACGGACAGAACCGGAAGCACAGCGTTGAGTATGTATGATAAAGAATTGACGTCCGTAACGGATCATGGTGTGATCTGGCTTACGGATTATACGGATCGGGATGTAATTGCCCCGCAGATGATCACGGCAGACAATAAAATTGTGGTGATGTGGAGTGAGCAGAGAAAAGGTAAAATGCAGGCATTTTACATGGTTTTGTCAGAGAGCGGTGTCGTCTTGAAACCACGTACTTATATCGGGGAAAAATGCTTGAACTCCTATGAAAAACCGGTTTATTTTAATCAAAAAATAATCTGGGCATATTGTAAGAATAATAAAATAAAAGTCAAACAGTTGTCGCTGCAATAAATGATTTTAAAGCATAGAAAGAGAGGAAAAAATGAAAAGAACGAGGCGATGTGCAGCATGGATTCTTATTGTTAGTTTATTGCTGTCTTTTGGCACTTATAATGAGAGTTATGCTGCAGAGGAGGAGAGTAATGATGAAAGCAGTATCAGCGTATCATTTGAAGATGAAACATTGACAATAACTGGAAGCGGCGAGCTTAGAAATCCCGATAATAATGTGATGTCTGAATGGGAACCTTACCGAAAAACGGCAAAAAAGATCATATTGGATGATCGGATCAGTGTATTAGGAGACGAAGTATTTGAGAATTTTGTTTCGGTGGAGGAAATATCATTACCAGAGCATCTTATACGAATAGAAGAAAGAGCATTTGCAGGATGCACCAGTTTAAAGAAAATTGTAATTCCGGATGAAATTGAACATATCGGAGAACGAATTGCAGAAAATTGTACATCACTTGAAGAAATTGAGATCGGGAGCTGCAGGCAGACCGAAAATGTTGTTTATTTTGGACAAGGATGGTTTAATGGAGATAATAATATAAAAAAAATCACAGTATCGGAAAATAATAAGTACTTCTTTTCCGAAGATAATGTTCTTTACCGTACAGAGAGGGATGACGAGAAAAATATAAGTTTAGTGGTTTATCCAAAGGCAGATTTAAGAGAGGAATTTTATATTCCGGATTACGTTACGAAAGTAGAAAGGGAGGCATTTAAGAGAGCAAATCATTTGAAAAAAATAGCAATGTCAGATTCTGTAAAATACTTAGCAGGCAGCTGCTTTTCCCATATGGATGAATTGCTGGAAATACAATTTTCCGCAAATGTTCAATCGATTTATGATCAATTTAGTTACTGTGCAAAACTGGAGAAAATAATTGCACCGAACAAGCCGGGATTTGAGCTGGGAGGCTGGTTTGGCTGCGATAATATCAATACGATCATTCTGCCGGAAAAAGTAATGAAATTTAAAGTAAATGCATTGAATGATCTCACGAAATTAAAACAAGTAGTGATTTATAATTCTGAAATTAAAATTGAAGGAGAACCGGATGGGTTTACCAATCATCAAACAACTTTTTGGGGTTATAAAAACAGTTCAATACAAAAATATGTGCAAGCCTATGAGGATGATTATAATATAGAATTCAAGGAATGGAGGACATTTCCTATTAGAGTGAGTGACGAAATTTTAACTGATTTTGATGTCACCGTGGATGATACAAAAGTTACGAAAGCAGATACAGAATATCAGGGTGTGAACATTGAAATGGTCCGGAAATCAGACAGTAAGGCAGATGCAATTGATATTAATCAGGAGGAAATATGCTATATAAAAGATGGAAGCATAAACATTTTGGCTGAGAAACCGATTGAAATAAATAAAGCGTATGTCCGCAAGGAAATTAGAAGTAAAGAAGAGTTCTTTTCGATTAGGGAGGAAGATACCGGTCATACAATATATTCTTTGGAAAATGATATTGATCTAGCCGGATGGACACTTCCCTGCTATTCATATTATGCCGAGAATGAATGGGATTTTTCGGGAGTATTAGAGGGAAACAATCATACAATTACGATGGAAAATCTGAACTTTCCGGGACTTAGTGACCGTTATTGCGGACTATGTACAACCAATAACGGAATTGTAAGAAATTGTAAATTTAATTATACAGGAATTTCTATGGAACAATCATTTCGAGGTGTATGTGGGGACAATTATGGCACAATTGACAATTGCTCGATTACCGGCATGATAACTACCAAAAATCAATGTTATGGAATTTGCCAGACGAACTATGGCATGATAAAAAACAGTCTGGTAGATTGTGAGATCACTGCGCGCTCAAATGGTGTCGGAATTGCCTATGAGAATAATTATATTTTGTACAATAATACAGTAAGAGGAAGTATCCAATGTCTTGCGGAAGAGGATGATTTTACGGCAGCCGCAATATGTCATCGAAACGAATATGATGCAAAAATGGATGGATGTGTAAACTATGCAGATTTAACGGGTAAGAGAGCAGCCGGAATTGTATATAAAAATAATGGGGATGTGATGAATTGCAAAAATAATGGTACAATAAATGGAAGTGAACAGCAGGGAGATATTATTGATGGAGATACGGAGCAGACGACACTGATTCCAAAACAGGTTTCGGATCCGGAAGATCCTGATTCGACACCGGAACCAACAGCAACGCCGGAACCAACGGCAACACCGGGAGCGACGACGACACCAACGCCAAGTGCAACTCCGA
>DJNB01000211.1:0-2343 GCA_002435545.1 Lachnoclostridium sp. UBA6475 | reverse complement strand
ATTTGAACCGACGGCGATACCGAAACCAACAGAAACGCCGCGCCCGACGAGTACTCCAACGCCAGCAGTTACACTAGAGCCGCCGGCAACGCTGCGACCGACGAGTACTCCGAATGTGACGTCTTTCCCAACGAAGACAATTTCCCCAACGCTGCCTACTTCTTCGCCGGAAACGCCGATGACGACGGTATCTCCGACGCTGGCACCAATTCTTTTGCCAACACAAAAGCAGGTAAAGGCCGTGGCATCTGTAAAAGTACGAAAAACAAATAATAACCGTGCCAAAATAACTTGGAAAAATATGGCAAGGACTTATCAGATATGGAGAAGCAAGGGATCAAATCACAAATATCAATTACTGACCCAGATAAGCAGGCAGACTTCTTACGTAGATACGAAAGTACAGGGCGGAAAAACCTATTATTATAAGATTGTGGCAATCACAGAGGATGGTTCCGTCGGTAATTTGGAAACGGCTAAAGAAGTCAAAGTGACAATGGACTGGCTGCGAAAACCGGAGATTAAGGTGAAGAATGGGAAGAAAGGAAACAACCGCTATAGTGAGATTAGATTATCTCGCTATGCCGGAAAATATGCACAGATCCAGGTCAAAAACAATAAAAAGTATCGAAAGATATCCATTGGGAAAAAGCCGGTATCCTCTTATAAAGGAAAGTATCGTCTGCGCTATAAGAAAAGCGGACTTACTTTGTGGTTCCGGGTACGGACATGGAAGAAAATGGATGGAAAAAAGAGGTATAGTGCCTATTCCAAACCGGTAAAGATAAAGACGGCTTAAAGTGTATTTTAATACGGCAAAATATTTTTAATGTTTATGAAGAGAGAGGAGGGCAAAAGCATGCTGGTATCTGTTCTAGGTGATTCGATCAGCACCTACGAAGGGTATATTCCCCAAAACTACAAAGTATATTATGATGAGGACAGGCAGAAAACAAACGGTCTGACTTCGGTATACGATACCTGGTGGGCGAAAGTGAGCCAATATCTAAATGCACAGTTATGTGTCAATAATTCATTTTCGGGAAGCAAGGTGAGTGGCGAATTTCCGGGAGCCTCAAGTGAGAAAAGAGCATCCGCGCTGCATAAAATGGATCAGTATCCGGACGTGATACTTGTTTATATGGGGACAAATGATTTTGGTTTCGGGGTTCCGTTGGAAGCATTTGAGAGAGATTACCGCAAAATGCTGGAGCGGCTTCGCAGTAATTATCCGTCTGCCCGCATTTTGTGTGCAACGATCGCAAGAAGTTATTTGCGGGGAAATCCCGACTGGCAATATCATGAAATGTATGCAGGGACGGCGCTTGAAGAATACAATCAGGCAATCTGCGAAGCAGTAAACGAACGGAATGACATCGTGTTAATGGATCTCCCGCAAGAGGGAATCCGCTATGAAACGCTGGATGGCACGCATCCGACACTGCGGGGGCATAAAGAACTGGCGCAGATGTGGATTGGCTGTCTGGAGAAAGGAGGACCATTATGGCATTAGAAAACAAATTTAATATTACGGATTCCACGGAATTGGCAAAAATGGAAGAAAAAATCAGTAAGAAAAAAGCAGTCGAGTTGTTTGAAAATCGATATTTGGATCAATATAAGCCTGGGACATTTCAGATGCTGGCGGCAATTCATAAGTATTTATTTGATGAGATATATGATTTTGCCGGAAAAATGCGAACTGTAAATATGGCAAAAGGAAATTTTAGATTTGCGCCGGTTATGTATCTGGAAGCGGCAATTGAGAATATTGAGAAGATGCCACAGACGACATTTGATGAAATTATTGAAAAATATGTAGAGATGAACATAGCACATCCGTTTCGCGAGGGAAATGGCAGAAGTACCAGAATCTGGCTGGATTTGCTTCTGAAAGAAGAATTGAATGTGGTTGTTGACTGGAGCCGGGTTGATAAAGAAGATTATTTGCTGGCGATGGAAAGAAGTCCGATAAAAGATATTGAGATAAAATATCTCTTGAAGCAGGCTTTGACAGATAAAGTCAAAGATCGGGAATTGTATATGAAAGGAATAGATCATAGTTATTATTATGAAGGGTATGCTGTGTATAAAGCGGAGGAGTTGTAAGGAAGTCGAACAGATATGAAAGAAAGCCTTTGGGTAAATTTTCTTAGTTGTTTGGTGGCACTCCATAGCGTACTTTCGCCGTTTCTGGCATGACCGCCGGTCTATTTTACTAGTTTATCAATGAATCATTACGGGCAAAAAGACAAAAAAAGCAAAAAAGCACCGTAAAAATTGGAAAAATAAGGAAAATCAAGCTGAGAAATTTAAGATATTACGGGCAAAAAGACAAAAAAA
>DJNB01000244.1:19287-19468 GCA_002435545.1 Lachnoclostridium sp. UBA6475 | reverse complement strand
GAGCCCTACTCGGGGAGTTTTTATAAAGTATGTCATTTACTTTTTTATTTTTGAATATGAGGTTCACACTTGTGGCCTTTTTTTTTACGAAAAGAAGGGTTGCAAAGTAACATTAGATATGTTACAATATTTAATGTTAGAGACTAATTTTATTACTTATGGCTCCTTGGTCAAGCGGTTA
>DJNB01000244.1:11106-19167 GCA_002435545.1 Lachnoclostridium sp. UBA6475 | reverse complement strand
TAGCTCAGTTGGTTAGAGCATCCGGCTCATAACCGGACGGTCCGGGGTTCGAGTCCCCGAGGGTCCATTAATTGTGGTAAGGGGGGACCCGCTTGCGGGGGGATTCCTTATCGCGTGTTGTGGTAAGGAGGGACCCACTTGTGGGAGGATTCCTTATCAGGTACAAAAATTTTGGCCCAGTAGCTCAGTTGGTTAGAGCGCTGCCCTGTCACGGCAGAGGTCAAGGGTTCGAGTCCCTCCTGGGTCGTTTACAGACAATCTATTTGTTTGTAACCTTATTTTTAATATGCTGGTGTGGCGGAACTGGCAGACGCCCAGGACTTAAAATCCTGTGGGTGGTGACACCCGTACCGGTTCGATTCCGGTTACCAGCATGAAAAAAATGTGTTTCATAGTTTACTATGAAGCACATTTTTTATTTCTCAAATTCACAATCATTTGTCTCGTCGCCATTTCCGGTGATGGAAATGATATCGCCCGGATAGGAAGGCGGTGTCTCGGTTGCCGTTGTGATAAAATCTTTACATCTTGCCAGAAATTCCCGCAGAAGACGTTTTGGTCTGCCGCCATACCGATAGCCGTCGGAGGCAATTCCGGTGCAGGATAGGCCGTTTTGCTGCGCGATGTAGACAGCACGGTACAGATGGTAGCGCTGTGTTACAATGATGGGATTTTGAACCGAGAAAACATGTTTGGCACGCCATATACTGTCATAGGTTGAAAATCCCGCATGATCCATGAAAATATCACTTGACGGAACGCCGGCATCGATTGCATATTGTTTCATCACTTTTACTTCATTATAATATTCGGTGCCGTGGTCGCCGCTCATTAAAAGTTTAGGAGCTTTTCCCTGCTTATATAGTTCGATCCCTTTTTCAAGGCGGTCGGTAAGCATCGGACTTGCCTGGCCGTTTTTCAGGCCGGCTCCTAAGATAAGGATACAATCATAATCCTGGGTAAGCTCCTGCGGAGAAGAAACAATATTCTTTTTGGCGTGGAGCGTTACCCAGAGATTAAGACCAAGTATACTTAAGGCAATGAGAACAAGAAAAATGATCACAATAAGAATGATTCGTTTGATCCATTTTTTCATTGTTATTCTGCCTGTCTGCTTTCTAAATTAGTTTACTTTTGGAAGAGAAGCCAGACTCTTAGCGATTTCTTCATCACTAGGGATATAATCTGACATCTCGCCATTGTTGTATTTTTCGTATGCAACCATATCAAAATAACCGGTTCCGGTAAGACCGAATACGATGTTTTTGGCTTCGCCGGTCTCTTTGCATTTCAATGCTTCGTCGATGGCAACTTTGATTGCGTGGCTGCTTTCCGGTGCAGGAAGGATACCTTCTACGCGGGCAAACTGTTCTGCTGCTTTGAAGACAGAAGTCTGCTCAACGCTGCGTGCTTCCAGATAACCGTCAGCATAAAGCTGGGATACGATGGAACTCATACCATGATAGCGCAGACCGCCGGCGTGGTTTGCGGAAGGAATAAAGCCGCTTCCCAAGGTATACATTTTAGCCAGTGGACATACTTTTCCGGTATCGCAGAAATCATAGGCATATTTACCGCGTGTCATACTTGGACAGGAAGCAGGTTCTACGGCAATGATCTTGTAATCTGCTTCGCCACGGAGCATTTCGCCGGCAAATGGGGAAATAAGACCTCCAAGGTTCGAACCGCCGCCGGCACAGCCGATGATCATATCTGCTTTGATGCCGTATTTGTCAAGAGCTGCCTTGGTTTCCAGTCCAATGACAGACTGATGAAGGAGTACCTGGGATAAAACGGAACCAAGCACATAGCGGTAACCTTCCTGGGAAGTGGCAGCTTCTACTGCTTCTGAGATCGCGCAGCCAAGGCTTCCGGTCGTTCCAGGGAATTCTTCATTGATCTTACGTCCCACATTGGTATTCATGGAAGGAGAAGGGGTAACATTAGCGCCGTAAGTACGCATTACTTCGCGGCGGAAAGGTTTCTGCTCGTAGGAAACTTTTACCATATATACCTGGCAGTCCAGATCAAAATAAGAACAAGCCATAGAAAGGGCAGTTCCCCATTGTCCGGCACCGGTTTCTGTCGTAACACCTTTCAAGCCCTCTTTTTTCGCATAATACGCCTGAGCGATCGCGGAGTTCAATTTGTGGCTTCCGGATGTGTTATTTCCTTCAAATTTATAATAGATGTGAGCCGGTGTGTCCAGAGTTTTTTCCAGACAGTAAGCACGGGTAAGAGGAGATGGACGGTACATACGGTAGAAATTACGGATTTCTTCCGGAATGTCTATGTATGCGGTAGTGTCATCTAACTCTTGTTTGGCAAGCTCGGTACAAAAGATCGGTTCCAGTTCCTCTACTGTGATCGGTTTTAAAGTAGCCGGATTTAGGATTGGAGCCGGTTTGTTTTTCATATCCGCACGTACATTGTACCATTGTGTTGGCATCTCGTTTTCACTTAAGTAAATTTTGTAAGGGATTTCCTTTGACATGTTTTTAGCCTCCAGTATTAATAATTTTATGCACTCATATCAAAATTCAGTCCGGCAGAGAAATTTCGGTTCATACTCTGCTGTAATTTCGCATAAGGATTTGAGGTATCACTTGTCGTACGCATGACGGTATGGGTGTTGCCACCGGATACGTAAGTGCGTCCACATTCCGGACAAACGCAAGTATGAAGCGATACGGTTGCAGATATGAGTTCTTTATTTGGTTTGCTGCCCTCGGCAATGGCATTGGCAACATGCTCCTGCTCATGCGCCATTACTTTGGCGGCAGAATTCTCAGGACTGATATGTCCGGGTGCTTTGAAGGAAACATTGAATTCGTTGGAACCATCCACATATTTCCTTTTGGCACATGTCTGGCATTCTCCTTTTTTGACCTTATCGCCGGATTCTGTTTTGATATTACCGGAATCCCGGCTGACACGGTCGACAGCATCTGCCCGGTTTACCGGAGCTGCGGAGTAAATGGGATAAAAGGTGTCATAGCCTCCCAGGGCACTGATTGATAAACTCATAAAATGTCTCCTTTCTTTTAGGGTCTTATAGGATGTGTCCAAAATTTTTCGGAATCTTATCCTATAATAAAATTATACTCTACCTTATATAGGAAAGTCAACAAATCAATTGCAATCTTTTCAAAACAATGTATACTAGAGATAGAGCAAAAGAAAAGAGGGACGCAGATGACTAAAAAACAAAGAGCAAATCAGATCATAGAAGAACTGGAAAAAGAGTATCCGCTGGCGGATTGTACACTGGACTACGACGAAGCATGGAAATTACTGGTAAGTGTAAGACTGGCGGCGCAGTGCACGGATGCCCGTGTCAATGTGGTAGTGAAAGATTTATTTGGCAAATATCCGAGTCCGCAGGCACTGGCACAGGCCGGGGTAGAAGAGATCGAAGAGATTGTACGTCCGTGTGGGCTGGGAGCCAGCAAGGCTAGAGATATTCATAAATGCATGAATATGCTGGTGGAGCAGTTTGACGGGCAGGTGCCGGACGATTTTGATGCCCTTCTCAGTCTGCCGGGGGTTGGCAGAAAGAGTGCCAATCTAATCATGGGCGATGTATTTGGCAAGCCGGCGATCGTAACCGATACTCACTGCATCCGTCTGGTAAACCGGATGGGGTTAGTGGACGGCATAAAAGATCCGAAAAAGGTTGAGATGGAACTGTGGAAGATCATTCCGGGGGAAAAAGGGAGTGATTTCTGCCACCGCCTTGTTCATCATGGAAGAGAAGTCTGTACGGCGAGAAAGGCATATTGTGACAAATGCTGCCTGCAGGAAATTTGTAAGAAAAATCTTGGATAACCTTTTGCAAAATTTGCAAAATCTTTGATTGAGTCCGTTAAATGGGACAGCATTTTGGGTAAAATAAAGTCTGTAATAAGGAGGTGATCCTTTTTACAGACTTTTATTTTATAAAAATGGAGGTTTTTACTATGTCAGATGCAACAAAAGAAACCATATATTATGCAGCAATTATTTTAGCGATCGGTGTGATCTTCGTCCTTACACCATGGGGAATGTCCTAAGGTGTCTCCGAGGTGAAGCTGCGTTTCGTAACCCTGTCGGGTATTTTCCATAAGATCCGGGCGGAGCATGACAGCGTCTTTTTCCAGAAAGAGAACGATCGTCGAACCGCCGTATTGGAAATACCCTTTTTCTTCGCCGCGGAAAACGCGGCAGGATTGTCTGTGGTTGCATATTTTACCGACCAGCATGGCACCGACTTCCATCTGTGTGACATCACCAAACTGCGGGGAGCGGATGACGGTATATTCGCGCGCGTTTTCTTTGTAGATCGGAATATAGTCATTGGCGATCGGATTTACCGTGTGAAGGATGCCCGGAATGAAGTGGTTTTTCGACTGGATTCCGGAGACCGGATAATGGTAGCGGTGATAATCTCCGACCGTAAGCCGCAGGACAAGAAGAGTGCCGCCGGCATAACGGGCAGCGAGCTTTTTGCTGCGAAGGAGCGAAGCCACTGAGTATGTCGTATCTTTGATATTTACGCGGAGAGCGGGATCAATGCGGTAAGCAGACGCATAGCAGTCGCAGGGACTGATGAGATCCGTTTCTTCGGGTGAGAAAATGCGGGCGCCCGCTTTGATCTTTCTTGAAAAAAAGTCATTGAAAGAGCGGTATTCCGTCTCCTGATAGCTGGACATATCAATATGATTGTTTTTGATAAAACCGGGAACGAGCCGCGTTGATAACCGGGTGTCTAAAAGCCTGCCCGCAAATCCGGAAAAACCGGGTGCGACAAGAGGCTTTAAGAGCGCGCGTCCCCATGCATGGGTATAAAGTAAGTGCAGGAGTTTATCCTGACGGGAATCGTCAATTATTTTTTTTCCGTTTCGATCAATATATTTCATGCGGGGCCTCCCTTAAAATACATGAAGAATTTTCAATACGACGATTGCCATAAAGATCAGGATAAAGGCAACCATAGCATTGGAAGGTTTGCGGATCTTGAAATCGCATATGTATAAAAAAGCGATTGCCAGCATGACAAACGGAAGCGCAGTCAAAAAGAGCTGCGGGGATACCAGTGGACGAAACATGTAAATAATTGGAAAAATAATCGCGATCGAAGTGATCGGAAGACCGTGGTAGCATTTGGATTCCGATTTTTCCGGGTGCAAATGTTTTAATTCTTCCAATACATTAAAGTAAGCCAGGCGGATAACACCGCAGAGCACAAATACAATTTCCACGATAATTCCAAAGGTGCTGTTTAGGCCGAGCGAATATGCAATGATCGCCGGAGTTACGCCAAAACAGATGGCATCGCAGAGGGAGTCGATCTGAATCCCGAAGATGATCTGTTCTTCCGTACGGTTTTTCATGCTTCGTGCAACTTTTCCGTCAAACGTATCGCAGGCTCCGGCCAAAGCAAGGCA
This sequence comes from Lachnoclostridium sp. UBA6475, assembly GCA_002435545.1. Classification (GTDB taxonomy): domain Bacteria; phylum Bacillota; class Clostridia; order Lachnospirales; family Lachnospiraceae; genus Eubacterium_F. The sequence continues at coordinate 13,741 of DJNB01000244.1, read as the reverse complement.
CAGGATCGCAATGTCAAAATTTCCTGACAATGCCTGCGTGATACCAAAGATGGAAAGACCTACCCCCAGATACGTCAAAATAACTGAATAATTGTAAACTCCTATCATAAGAAACCTCTTTTCTGTGATTGTTTAAGATTCATCGTCTTTCGGTGCCGGCTTTACGGTGAGATGGGTGATAATTGTAATCACACCACTCAGGATAACCAGCATATAGTAACTGATTCCCCTGCTTAAGAGCATTCCGGACAGGGTGAGTGCCGTGCTGCCAAAAAGCGGGGCAAATATCTGTAGAAAAAGCCGTTCGCTGATTCCCATTCCGCCGGGAAGCGGAAGCATATCCACCGATACGGAGATTGCTGCCTGCAATAAAACCATCGTAAGAAGAGTTTGTTCGGTCAGTCCGAAACTTCTATATACAACATATGTGACGGCAAAAAGAAGTATTCGCTGAACAAACGTGATCACGGTCGTATTGAAGATCACAAGTTTATTTGCCTTCAAAAATACACTGGCTTTTCTGTATGTTTCCATAGAATTTTGTAAGCGCTGCATACGGTTGTTTTTGTCTTTCATAATATGAAGACGCTGCAGCAGTAAAAATCCCTTTGTGATGAGATAACTTGCCGTATTTGGTAAAAAGACAAGAAAACTCATAAATATAACGCAAAAAACATTTAATCCAAGACCGAGATAAAGATAAAACTGCGCCTCGGAGGTCAATGTCTGTACGAGTGGCTGGCCAAATAAAGCAAGAGCCAGACCAATGAATACAAGAACAAATTTGTATTCGATCGTGACAAGCATCAAAATGATCGATGCCGTCGGAATATCAATTTTCTGGCGCTGCATGTAAAAAATCTGAGCGGGCTGTCCGCCGGTGGCAGACGGGGTGATACAGCTGAAAAAGAATCCGACAAAAGAATAGCGGATGCAGTTGATCAGCGGTGCTTTGATCTTTACAGCATGCAGCAGGTATTTTATGATCACCGACTCGCCACATACATAGCATACGACAAGGATCAAACCGATGATAATAAAATGGATCGGCACCTTGCCAAGGATCGCAAGGATCGGCCCCAGATCCTGGTCACGGAAAACGAGCCAGAAGGTAAGGACGAGAAGGAGTACAAGGAAACCGATATTTAAAATATTTTTCTTTTTTGAGCTCATGCATAACCTCCCTTTTTCTTTCTGGAGAGGGATCGCAGTGAGGCATTTACTTTTTCAAAGAAATTTTTCACATAGAGGTAGGCATTGCTGCGTTTGTTCCATGCAAAAAGGATTTCCGCAAGTAAAATTCCGGCAACCGCATCAATGAGATAATGCTGCTTTGTCACTTGTGTGGAAATGACAACAAGCAAAGCAAAAATGCAGGAGAAAATGCGGTACCAGCGGGGAACACGTTTGTTTCCACGTATGCCGATAAAGCACATCCAGCTTACCAGGCAGTGAATGGATGGAAACAGATTGGCCGGCTGGTCAATGGCATAGACCCAGCGCAGTAAGTGCTCGGCAAAACCGGAACCTATGATCTCAGGGCGCACATTGGTAGTAGGAAGCCCGAAGTAAAACAGGCCGCAGACGATGCGGGACATCATATCGGTTGTGATATAACGGTAAAATCCATCCGGATCGTCTTTGTGAATGCGCGCAACCAAAATATAATTGATAACCCAAAAAAGGTAGCATCCTAAGTAAATGTATACCCACTCCGGGATCACCGGGACCATACGGTCAAGAACTGACGTAAAGTCATAATGATGCCAGTTTTTGCATATACTCATCGAACCACTGTAGATCAGCGTATTTAACGTAAATGCACTGATAAGAGGTACGAGTGTATATAGTGGGAGAATTTTTGAAAGTTGTTTTTTCATGGGAATCTCCAATCCATTTTTAGTTGCATAAATTGCATATGTTTCTATTTTACTATAAAGCGGATAAATTTGCAATGAAATATTGCGAGAAGTCTTGTGCTGTGTTGCGATTTGTGATACAATAACGATGGTTTTGAACGAAAAATGAAAGGAGAACAGAAAATGGGAATATTTGATGTGCTTGTTGCAATTGTATTGGGAATTGTGGAGGGAATTACCGAATGGCTCCCTATCAGCAGCACAGGACATATGATTTTGGTCAATCAGTTTTTGACATTCAGTAATGATGATTTTACCCAGATGTTTTTGGTCGTTGTCCAGCTTGGCGCGATCATGGCGGTTGTTTTGTTGTTCTGGAAAAAGATCTTTCCTTTTAATTTCCGGTATAAGCAAAACAATAAGCCGTTCGTAAAGATGGACATTATGACCTTGTGGTTTAAGATACTGGTGGCTACAATTCCGGCAGCCATTGTGGGCGTGTTGTTTGATGATGTGATCGATGAGATGTTTTACAATCAGATTGTCGTAGCAGGAGCTTTGATCATCTATGGTATTTTATTTATCATCGTAGAACGGTGGAACAAAGGCAGACGGCCGGTTATCACGAAAGTTCATGATATTACATACCAGACGGCGATCATTATCGGAATTTTCCAGCTTCTGGCAGCGATCATTCCGGGAACTTCGCGTTCCGGTGCAACGATCGTCGGAGCATTGATCATTGGTGTTTCCCGTGGTGCGGCAGCAGAATTTAC
>DJNB01000244.1:5928-11057 GCA_002435545.1 Lachnoclostridium sp. UBA6475 | reverse complement strand
CTTGCCATCCCGGTTATGTTCGGAGCAAGTTTGTTAAAAATTGTAAAAAGCGTCATGCACGGACTCCACTATGGACCGATGGAAGTGATCACGCTGCTCGTTGGTATGATCGTAGCTTTTATCGTATCCCTGTTTGTTATCCGTTTCCTGATGGATTACATTCGTAAGCACGATTTCACCGGTTTTGGCTGGTATCGTATCATATTGGGAATCGTTGTGATCGCTTATTTTGCGATCAGCGGTGCTGCGGTGCTGTAAGAAATCCCAAATCATTTTAAATGGTAAATATTGGTAAAAGGTCATGAAGAGGGGAAGAACCCATTCATGACCTTTTTTGCTGCCCGGAAGTATCACAGAAAAGGAAGTCCGAGGAAATTCAGAATCCCATTGTAAATGCCATAGGCAAACTGGTACTGCATCGTCGTGAGGAGGACGAAATCTTCATAATTTGTCAGATAGGCAAGTTCGACAAGCACCGAAGGCATCTGTGTCCGGCGCAGCACGTAGAGGGAGGGACGGACATAGACTCCGTTGTCCTTCGTGCCGACCCGCCGTACGATCTGGCTTACGATATCTTCGGCGAGATAAAACGAGGGACTGTACTGCGAATAGACGTAGCATTCCGTGCCATTGATCGCCGGATTCGTATTGGCATTCGTATGAATGCTGATAAAATAATCGGCGCCCCACGTATTTGCCATGTCCACGCGTTCGCGCAGGCTGGAATTGTTGTCGTAGCCAAGGATCTCATCGGGCGTCTGCCGTGACGCAATCGCATCAAATCTCGGATCTGCATTTAATATATCAACCAGATAGGCCCCTACCAGATATGTGATATCCTGTTCTCTTACGCCGAAGGCTTCCGCACCGGCGTTGACTCCATAGGGATTGTGCCCCTGATCGACAAATATTTTAACTGCCATAAAATTTCTCCGTTTTTGATTATTTTATTCGGGAAAATGCGGGATTGTGAAGAATAAATAGCGAATAGATGGGAAATAGTATAAGAAAGACAGGAGGACGACATGGAAGATATTTTATATGTAAAAGCAGAGCAGAATGTGGCAGTAAAAAAGAAAGATTTGCAGATCAAAGATGTGGCGACGCTGTACAGCAGCAATACCGCTATGGTGCAGAAACTGGAGAAGGAGCCGTTTTATACGCTTCCGGGCGACAGTAAAATTTTGACAATGTTTACGGTGACGAAAATATATGAGGCGGTTCATAAAGTGTATCCGAAAATCCAGATCGAAAATCTCGGCGAGACGGATTTTATCGTGGAATACGAGCCGCAGAAGAAAGAGAAAAAATGGCTGGAATGTCTGAAAACCATTGTGGTCGCGGCGATCGTGCTGATCGGTTCGGCATTTACGATTATGACATTTAATGAAGATGTCAATGTCGCGGGGGTATTTGACCGCATTTACCATATGGTGACGGGTGAAGTCAAAGCCGGCGGAACCATCCTTGAGATTTCCTATGCAGTTGGATTACCGATCGGTATCCTCGTATTTTACAATCACTTTAAAAAGCGTGATATTAAAAATGATCCGACGCCGATCCAGGTGGAGATGCGGACGTATGAGGAGCAGATGAATAAAGCAATGATCAAGACGGCGGCAAGGGAGGGAAAAACCATTGACGTTAATTAATGCGATCTTTCTGTCCTTCATCGGTCTTGCCAGTGGATTTGTCGTAGCTGCGGGAATCTTTGCCTTTATCACGATGCTTGGCATCATTCCACGACTTGCTCAGAGGATGGGGACGGCAGATCATATTTATGGCTATGAATGGATGATCATCCTTGGCGGAACGGCCGGAAATATTATGAATTTATTTGTAACCCATCTGCCGGTGGGGATGATGGGACTTCCGGTATATGGCCTGTTTTCCGGTATATTTGTGGGATGTCTTGCGATGGCACTGGCGGAAAATCTGCGCGTCATCCCGGTTTTTGTAAGACGGATGCGGCTCAAACAGGGACTTCCGGTTATCTTACTGGCGATGGCGCTGGGAAAATGTATTGGAAGTATTTTACAATTCTTCTTTGAAGGGACATGACTTATTTTAGAAAGTGAGGAATCGAATCATGACAAAACAAAAAACAGATATCCGCGAGGTGCTGAATGAACAGGTGCCCGAAGAGCGGGATGAACTTTACAATGACTATGTGGATGAAAATACGCCGAAACTCAGCTGGTTTGCCAATTTATGTAAAGCGTTTCTGGTGGGCGGTCTGATCTGCACACTGGGGCAGGTGCTGATTCACTGGTACGGTTCGATGGGGATGGACAAGGAGACGGCGGCATTGTACAATACGCTGACGCTTATTTTATTGAGTGTCGTGCTTACCGGCTGGAACATTTATCCGAAAATTGCCAATTTTGCAGGGGCAGGAACCCTGGTGCCGATCACCGGTTTTGCAAACAGTGTCGCAGCGCCGGCGATTGAGTTTAAAAAAGAAGGAATGGTGTTTGGACTTGGCTGTAAGATTTTTACAATTGCCGGTCCCGTGATCTTGTACGGAGTTGTCACAAGCTGGTTTCTTGGGCTGATCTACTGGGGCGGCGGCTGGCTTGGCTGGTGGTAGAAGCCTTGCAATCTGCCGTCTGCTATGGTATACTGAAAAATAGTTGAAATAGAGAACTTGGGGTAAAACAGATGGAGGAGATAAGGAGGCAGAAACTTGGAACTTGCGACGAGAAAATTTGTAAGACCGGAACATCTGAACCATCATCAGACGCTGTATGCCGGATATATTTCCGAGTGTATGACCGAAGCGGCATTTATCGCGCTGGCATGTACTTTGGGGCATACCGATCATGTCGTGCTGGCGGCGATGAACGACATCCGGATCACAAAGCCGACCAAAGCAGGAGAGATCGTAGAACTTTTCTGGGAAGTTTCCCATGTTGGTACGACAAGTGTAGAATTCAGAATTACCGGGCAGAGCATGTTGAATCAGGAAAACCGGTTTTCGGGAAAGATTGTTTTTGTGACAGTAGATGATGAGGGGAAAAAGACGCCGCATCATTTAAAATCATAGTCAGGGAGGAAGATTATGCAGATAGCAGAAGTAAAAGAAAGAGCAGAGAAGATCTGCGACAATATGGAGCAGGTGATCGTAGGAAAGAGGACGCAGATAAAATATGTTCTTGCTGCCTTTTTGGCAGGCGGAAATGTCCTGTTGGAAGATGTGCCCGGAACGGGAAAAACGATGCTGTCAAAAAGTCTGGCAGCTTCTTTTGATATGGATTTTGGACGAATCCAGTTTACGCCGGATCTATTGCCATCGGACGTAACCGGTGTCAATTTTTTTGATCCACAGAAGAATGCGTTTGAATTCCGAAAAGGGCCGGTATTTACCAATATTTTACTGGGAGACGAAATTAACCGTGCGACACCCCGTACACAGTCGAGTCTGCTGGAATGTATGGAAGAACACCAGGTAACGGTGGATGGCGAGACAATGCCGCTCAATGAGCCGTTTTTTGTCATCGCGACGCAGAACCCGGTGGAGATGGCAGGGACCTTTCCATTGCCACAGGCGCAGTTAGACCGTTTTATGATCCAGATTTCACTTGGCTATCCGGAAGAGGAAGCGGAATTGGATCTGCTGGAACGTTACATAAAAAAAGGGAATACGCTGTCGTCTCTGCAGGCGGTATGTGACGCGCAGACGCTGCTGGAGATGAGGCAGGCATGTGAACAGGTGACCGTACATAGAAGTATTTTGGAATATGCGAGAAATATCGCCAAACGAACCCGCGAGGAAAAGAAACTGGCACTGGGAGTCAGCACCCGTGGAGTGATCGCGCTGATCTCTATGGCGCGTGCGTATGCGGCAGTGTGCGGCGAAGAATTTGTGACGCCGGACCGGATTAAAGAACTGGCACCTCTTGTATATGCGCATCGTATTATCAGTGAAGATCCGTTTTTGACACAGCGTACGACAAAAGATGTGATGAAAGATTTGATCAAGGCAGTGGAAGTGCCGACGGAGGATGTTTTATAGGAATGGGCTCAGTAATTTTTGTAGCCGGCGTGACAATGGCGGTTCTGGTGCTCTGGGTCAATATCATTTCTCTGAAATTTGGCAAAAAATGGAAAGAGGGGTTTGGGGTTGACCTTTCTTTTTCCCAGGAACAGGCAGCAGAGGGCGAGCCGATGTATCTGTTTGAGACGATCATAAATGATAAAAAACAGGCATTGCCGGCAGTCAGTGTAAAATTTAAGACTTCGCGTTTTTTGAAATTTGCAGATGAGGCAGGGGGAACGGTTTCCGACTACTATTACCGCAATGACGTACTTAGTGTTCAAGGGTATGAAAAAGTGCGGCGCAGTTGTCGTTTTGTCTGTATGCGCCGAGGAGAATATGAGGTTAATGAGGCAGAAATTGTGGTGCAGGATCCGTTTTTGCTGCGACAGTATGTGGAGAAATCCGAGGTATCGGCTAAATTGATCGTGTATCCGTCGTTTGTGTCAGCACAGCGTCTGCTTCCGTTATTTAACCGGAGCATCGGCGAGATGATGACAAAGCGGCCGGTATTCGAAGATCCGTTTGAATATGTAGGAGTCCGTGAATATATGCCGGGAGATTCGATGAACCGCATTCATTGGAAAGTGTCCGCCAAACAGGGAAAATGGCAGGTAAAGACGAGTGCGTACAAAGCGGGAAGCCCGGTTACGATTTTAGTAAATCTGGAGTCGCCGGGTGTGTTTGTCAACGAAACGGCGATGGAGGAGAGTATCCGGCTGGCGTATTCGCTTGTCTGGCTGTTTGAAGAACGCGGTATCGCGACCACGCTGATTGCCAATGGGGAAACCGGCTGCCGTGAAGAAGGACTGGGAAGAGAGCACCTTGGCAGGGTGCGGAAAGCGCTTGCCTGCATTTCGTATAAAACCAATTGCAAGAAGGGCGCTGCGATGCTGGCAAAAGAGTGGGAAACCGGAGATGACGCTTCGTATCTTTTTGTTATTTCCGCAGCAGCGAAAGAAGAGATTCAGGAGGAAATCGAAAAGATTCGGAGACGCGGACGTGAAATGACCTGGGTTCTGCCAATTGCAGGCGGGGAAGATGAGAGCAGCAAGATTCATTCCACAATTCGAAAAGATTGTGTCTTATGGAA
>DJNB01000244.1:0-5898 GCA_002435545.1 Lachnoclostridium sp. UBA6475 | reverse complement strand
GGGAGAAAGATGGACAAAAAACATTTATATCATGTGCTTGTATTTTTGTACAATTATCTGGTCGCTGCCTATGTAGCGGTGTACTACAGCTGTGCTTCCGGCGGTGGGAAGAAAGGTCTTGTGATGTTCGGAATCTGCGCACTGCTCGGCACGATCTGGATCGCCTATAAATGGAAACATAAGAGTGCCAAAGAAGAAGCACAGAAAAGCGAAAAAACCTGTCATGGCATCCTCCTTGTGGCAGCCATGGCATTTACCATCGCCATGGAGATCGTGATGCCGGAAAACGAATGGTATATTGAGCGCAATACGATGGTTTCCTGGATCTTGTGGTTTGGCCTGCTTTTGCTGGCGTTTATTGTAAAAATGTATGCGGACTATTTTAACCAGAAATATCTGCTTTTGTACGCCAATCAGGACGCGTCCCGGCAAATGATCCGCCGTTTTGAGAAAAATGTAAAAAAGGCATTGCGTAAGAAATTGTTTGCGTTTGGAATCTTTTTGATCCTGATGTTTACCATCGGTGTGTCCATGCAGCAGCTGCCATCACAGGTGACAACGGTGGAGCAGAAGGAACAAAAACCACAGGGAAAAGCGAAGAAAGTCAGGATAAAAGAAAAAAAGACAGAACTTCCGAAACAATTAGAAAAGAAGGAAGAGAATAAATTAAAACTACTTCTTTTGCAATTCTTTCTGCGGGTAGTGATGGTACTTTTACTGGTAACATTTGTCATAACCATTTTGATGCTCCTTTATTTTGTGATACGAAAACTGCTTAGGATGCGTCTGCCGAGATTTGAAAAGGTGGAGAGCCAGATCGTACCGGAAGAAGCAGGCGAAGATGTCTTTGTGCGCCTGGCACCGAAAAAGAGAGAGCAGAACGTGTGGGGCAAGGACAATAACAGCCGGATCCGCCGTCTGTTTGTAAAAACGGTAAGAAAGAAAGCCAAAGGGAAAGTTTCAAAAACGCTGTCTGCGCGGGAGATGGCAGCAGAATATGGGATTGAAAATCCGTTATTGGTTTCGCTGTACGAAAAGGCAAGATACAGCGGAAGACAGTGCAGCGACGAAGAGACTACAAGTGTAGAATAGAGGTGGATTTATGAGATTAAGAGGGAAAAAAATATTCGTAATCATATTGATAGCAGCTATTTGCGTCAGTAATACGATGAGTAATAGCAGCAGGGCGTCAGCAAAAAGAGATGCGGAAGTAAACGAGGATGACTGTATTTGGGAAGGAGATGTGGAAGAAGATGCTCCTATGTCAGTTGTAGAAGATGAAGTTTTTGATGAAGACGATTATGATAGGATCAAAGAGGACGAATTAGGAAATGAAGATATAGAGAGGAGCGGGATACATGAGTGTTGGGAAAAAACGAAAGATTGTTTGGTTATTTTTAATATGCTTTTTGTTTTTGAGCTGCAATACCATCACAGTAAGTGCAGCGGATGAAATCGAATGTACCTATTCCTCTAAGGGAGTATTAACAATTAAAGGAACCGGAACGGTTAAGTTTTCGGATATAAAAAAGAGTACAGAAGATGAGGTCGGGTATGGGGTTAAGAAGATTATTGTCAAAGAAGGAATTACAGGGATCGAAGCGAAGTGTTTTTATTCTGCATTTGAAGAAGTGACTTCGGTAGAACTGCCGGATACACTGACGTATTTAGGGGAGGGGGCATTCGAGGGCTGTGAAAGTTTGAAAGAAATCCGTCTTTCAAAAAATATTGTTGAAATCCCTAACAGGTGTTTTGCTTATTGCTATAACCTTTCAAATGTAGAAATACCAGATGGAGTACAGAGGATTTGCAGAAATGCATTTCTCAAATGTGAGCGATTGGAAGAACTTGTTTTACCGCGCAGTATGTCTGTGTGGGAGATGCCGGTAAAAGGCTGTGCAATGTTGAAGAAGATTAAAAATAATTCTGCGATAGATTGCGAACTGGATGACTGCCAAGGGAAAAAGACATGGCGTGTGAATAAGAAAAAAGTAAAAAAGATAGCAGCGGGTACTGTGGCAGCAGCAAGCGGCAGAAAATATAAAATACGATATGATCTGCTGGGAGGAAAGGTATTGAAAAAACTGCCGTCTGCATATGAGTATGGAAGCAATATGAAACTGCCGGATTATGTTTCAAAGGCAGGGTATTCATTTTTGGGGTGGTTCAACTGGAAAGAAAATCAGCCTTACTATCGGACAGATCTCAGCCCCTCATTGGCTGAGAATGTAACCTTGACTCCGTTTTGGGTAAAATATAAAGTTCAGAATATTAGCGGAAGAAAGATTAAAGTTACATTGGATCAAAGCGGTGCGGCAGTGCGTTTTGGAAGTTTTTATGTTCGCTATTCAACGAATAGAAATATGAAAAAAGCTAAGGTGATCCATGCCCAGAAAGCCGCAGGGAATAGCAAAGTGATTAATGGTTTAAAAAAGAACCGATACTATTATATCCAGATTGCGTGTACGGAGGGGGATGATGATTTTGATAGCGACAATATATGGGTAGGAAAGCGGAAGGTATATGTGGAAAGGTAAAAAAATTTTGTGAAAAGTTTATTCCCTGCTTTGAAACAGCAACAGGGTCTATATCGGTTAGATTGGAAGGAGCCGGAATTTCTTCTTTGTCTGCTTTGCATGAATGAAGATGTGCAGCTAGACATTCAACAGCCATTTCCATAGCATCTTCTAAAGTATCGCCCTGTGTTGCAAGGTAATTCAAATCAGGAAAGATAACAGAATAGCCATCTTTTTCCTTGTAGAAACAAGCTGGATATATAGATAACATATTTAACACCTCCTGTTATATGGTAACGGAATGACAGGGGCTTATTTAAGCCCCACCCGCTGTGACGAGTGAGGCTGTTTATAAAAAGAACTTATCTTAGTATTTCATATTTTTCAAAATATCACAGAAATCAAAAGTAGCAAAATAATCTTTTGGAGTTTCTGCGCGGCGGATCATCCGGACACTTCCGTCTTCTTTTAATAACAATTCCGCAGATTTGAGTTTACCGTTGTAGTTATAACCCATTGCGTAGCCATGAGCGCCTGTATCGTGGATGACAAGGTAATCACCGATGTCAACTTTTGGAAGCATACGGTCTACTGCAAATTTATCATTATTTTCACAAAGAGAACCGGTTACATCGTATTTGTGGTCGCATGGCTCATTTTCCTTGCCGAGCACCGTGATATGATGATAAGCGCCGTAAATAGCCGGACGCATCAGGTCGCAGGCACAAGTGTTAAGTCCTACATATTCTTTGTAGATATGTTTCTGATGGATGCATTTGGTTACGAGATTTCCGTAAGGGCCAAGCATGAAACGTCCGAGTTCCGTGAAAATTTTCACATCGCCAAGTCCGGCAGGAACTAAGATTTTTTCAAATTGTTTGCGTACACCTTCGCCGATCACTTTGATATCGTTTGGTGCTTTGTCTGGCGTGTAAGGGATTCCCACACCGCCGGAAAGATTGATAAACTGGATATCTGCTCCGGTCTTTTCTTTCAATTCAACAGCGAGTTCGAAAAGAATGCCGGCAAGTGTCGGATAATAGTCATTGGACACGGTGTTGCTTGCGATAAAAGCATGGATTCCAAAATGCTTTGCTCCAAGTTTCATCAGTTTTTTGTATCCCTCGATAAGCTGTTCTTTGGTAAATCCGTATTTGGCATCGCCGGGGTTGTCCATGATATCGGTACCAAGTTCAAATACACCGCCCGGATTGTAGCGGCAGCAGATGGTCTCCGGAATGCCTACACCCTCTGCGAGATAGTCAATATGTGTAAAATCATCTAGGTTGATATAAGCACCAAGCTCGCTGGCTTTTTTGTATTCTTCCATCGGTGTTACATTCGATGAAAACATAATATCATCTTTTTTGAAGTCCATTGCTTCGGAGAGCATAAGCTCTGTCAAAGAAGAGCAGTCCACGCCGCAGCCTTCTTCCTGCAAAATTTTCAAAATAAATGGGTTTGGGGTAGCTTTTACAGCAAAATATTCACGATAGCCTTTGTTCCAGCAAAATGCTTCCTTCAATGCTCGGGCATTTTCACGGATGGCTTTTTCATCATAGATATGGAATGGAGTAGGATAGGTTTTTTCGATTTCCTTTACTTGTTCCAATGTTACGATCGGTTTCTTCATTTTTACAAATCCTCCTTATAATGTATGACACTAAGAATAAGTATAATAATTTTTTGCGTTTCTGTCAATGTAGGAATCGGAAATCGTTTCCGGCAAATTATAATGCACTAAAAAATATAAACCAACGCTTGAAAAAAAACGGTTGTTCGATTATAATGTAATTTTGAAATAGTATAACTATTGAGGATCAAAGCAAGAAAGGATGTAGCAGATGGATAAGTACGATGGAAGCCAGATTGTCATATTGGAGGGATTGGAAGCGGTCAGAAAGCGGCCGGGTATGTATATTGGAAGTACCGGAACGCGGGGACTGCATCATTTAATATGGGAAATATTGGATAATGGAATTGATGAGCATCTGGCAGGGTTTTGTACACAGCTGGGAATTACCTTGACGAGAGACGGAGGTGTCGTGATCGAGGACAATGGACGAGGCGTTCCGGTGGATATCCATCCGACAAAGAAAATTCCGACCGTGCGCGTAGTTTACACCATTTTGCATGCCGGAGGAAAATTTAACAACAGTGTCTATAAAGTGTCCGGAGGTCTGCATGGTGTCGGAGCTTCGGTTGTCAATGCCCTTTCAAAGAGCATGATCGTGGAAGTGAAAAAAGACGGAAAAATTTACCGCGATGAATATAAAGATGGCGGAAAACCGGTTGTGAAGCTGGAAAATGGCTTGCTCCCGGTTGTAGGAAAATGTGCCAAAAGCGATACCGGAACCAAAGTGACCTTTTATCCGGATGATACTATTTTTGAAACGGTTGAGTTTAAGCCGGAGACGATAAAAAAGAAATTAAAAGAAATTGCGTATTTGAATAAAAATCTCAAAATCGTATTTAAGGACGAGCATACCGGAGAAACGATGACATTTTTGGAAGAATATGGAATCCAAAGTTATGTCGGTTATATTAACCGCGATGCGACGCTTTTGCACAAAGATGTTATTTATGTCGAAGGAACCAGCGGAGATATCGAAGTGGAAGTGGCGTTCCAATACACCGCTTCGTTCAGCGAGCAGATCAATTCGTATTGTAACCGGATCAATGTGACCGATGGCGGTACGCTTGTGACGGGATTTAAAATGGCACTTACCCGCGTTATGAATCAGTACGCGAGAGAACTTGGCTATCTGAAAAATAACGAAGAAAATTACGACGGAAAAGACATCCGAAATGGTCTGGTGGCGATCGTGTCCATCAAACACCCGGATCCGCAGTTTGAGAGCCAGACAAAAAATAAATTGGGAAATACCGATGCCAAGACGGCAGTGGACGAAGTGTTCAGTCAGGAAGTGCAGCGCTATTTTGATAAAAATGTAGAAGTGTTAAAAAGTATACTGGATAATGTAAGAAAATCCTACAAGGCACGTACGGCAAGTGATAAAGCACGCCGTTCCGTATTGAAAGAACTGATGAATGTAGATACGAAGAGTAAACTTGCCGCCTGTACATCTAAGAAAGTGGAAGAATGTGAGATTTACATTGTCGAGGGAGATTCTGCCGGTGGTACGGTAAAAACCGCGCGAAACCGAAGAACGCAGGCAGTGCTTCCATTGAGAGGAAAAATTTTGAATGTCGAAAAAGCACCTCTTGAGAAAATTTTATTAAATAATGAGATTAAATCCATGATCGCATCGTTTGGCTGCGGCATCGGAGACGATTTTGATATCAAAAAACTGCGTTACGACAAGATTATCATTTTGACAGATGCCGATGTCGATGGCGCGCATATCAGTACGCTGCTTCT
>DJNB01000171.1:860-2646 GCA_002435545.1 Lachnoclostridium sp. UBA6475 | reverse complement strand
TGACATGGCATCGCAAAAAAATAAAAAGCATCTTATCTGGATTCTTTTGATAGGTTTATTTTTCACGCAAATGCCGATAAATACTGTAAAAGCAAAGGCGGAGACAGTTCCGTACGGCACGCCGTATCCGGAAGTGACAGCGTCGCCGTCGCCAACTGCGACTACAAGTGTAGAACCAACTGCACCGTCTGTTACACCTTCCGGCATATACCCGGCGGCATCTGCCGCGGCAACTATCACGCCATCAATACAGCCGGGCGTGACACCGACGGCAATGTCAAGTGCAACCCCGCAAAACCGTTCATTTACCCTGTTAAATAAAAATGCATCCAGAAAAAACAGCAAAAATAAAGTGCAATATCAGATCCATTCCTATGTGACGGATATTGTCACATTGAAAGCGTCCTTAAAAGCAAAATTTGAACCCGTCGGGGATACCGTTTCCCTGTGTCGGCGCGGAATTTTGAAAATAGAAAAAAACGGACAGATAAAATGCACGAAAAAAGGGCAGTCCAAGGCACAGAACTGTCAAGTAAAAGTGACGGAAACGAGTGGAAAACGAAGTTTTATTGTAACGATAAAATTTGAAAAGAAACTGGAAAATAATGGGAAAAGCAAAGAACTGCTCTATCAGGGAAAAGAAAGCCGTATACGCACAAACTATAAAATGAGCCGTCTTACTTTTACTTCGTCCAATAAAAAGGCGGCTGTGGTGGATAAAAAAGGGAAGATCACAGCGCGCAAAAAGGGAAAGACAACCATTACCGTAAAAGTAAAAGATTCTGTAAAAAACCAATTTAAGATCCGCATCACCGTGAAGGAAGAACCGTGGATCGTCAATGAAAAGGACACCCTCTACACCTACGAGGACATGACGTCGGATCTGCGTAAACTTGCGTGGAAATACCGCGGAAAAGCCAGCCTGCAAAGCATCGGAAACAGCGAGGATGGCCGCACGATCTGGTGCCTGCGTATCGGAAATGCTTCCGCGTCAAAAAAATATCTGATCAACGGCGGGATTCACGCCAGAGAATGGCTGAACTGCCAGTTCCTTACGCACAAAAGCGAGGAGATTCTCCGGGAATATGCAGATTATAAGGACGTTTTGCGAAATCGATGTATCTACATCGTGCCGATGATCAATCCGGATGGCGTCACGATCTCACAATCCGGGTTTGATGCGATCCGCAATCCGAAACTGCGGAAAATATGCAAAAAGACAAAGAACTCTGCGCGCACCTGGAAAGGCAATGCCCGCGGGGTAAATCTCAACTTCAACTGTCCGGGCGGCTGGAACAAAAAAGGAAAATCCAAAAAGGCAGACGGTTTGTCATATCCGGGCAAAAAAGCCGGTTCCGAAAAAGAAACCCAGGCAATGATGAGGCTGGTGAACGGGCATTCCGGATGGAAAGCATCGCTCAATTACCATTCGACGGGAAGCATCTTGTACTGGAACTACAACGTGGAATCCGATGCCTCGCTCTATGCGCGCCAGAAAGCGCTTGCGGCAAAGGTAAACGGTTTTACCCACTACCGCCTGATGCCAAAATCCATCAGTACAGATCCAAACGGAGGATTTGGCGACTGGCTTATTTACAAAAAGAAGATTCCTAATGTAACAGTCGAAACCGGCTCCGTCATGGCTCCACTGCCACATTCGCAGTGGAAGAAGATAAAGAAGGAAAATACGGATCTTCTCAGCTGGTTTATCAAACAATAGAAAGTATAGAAAATTTTCAAAAAAATCCTTGACATTCGTATAAATATTTGATACAATAGTCAAGCA
>DJNB01000171.1:0-726 GCA_002435545.1 Lachnoclostridium sp. UBA6475 | reverse complement strand
CAAGTCCCATACTCCGCATGAAAGAGCAAATACGTTATGTGTTTGCTCTTTTTGCGTTATAGCAGTAAATGAAAGGAAGGGAATAACAAATGAAATTACGTGTATTAGCTGCAGGATTGATCGTGGGTGTAATGCTGACAGGAGGAGTGGCGCAGGCAGGTGTGGCGCAGGCGGCGGCCAAAGATGGACAGAAAGTCGTAGCTATTGATGCCGGACATCAGCTGCGCGGCAACAGTTCTCTGGAGCCAAACGGCCCAGGATCTTCGACGAAAAAGGCGAAAGTGACATCGGGAACTTCCGGAAAAGCGAGTGGTCTCGGAGAATATCAATTAAACCTGCAGGTAGCAAAAAAAGTAAAAAAAGAATTGGTGGCAAGAGGATATAAAGTGGTTATGGTGCGTACGAAGCACAACGTAAACATTTCCAATGTCGAGCGTGCCAAAGTGGCAAATAATGCAAACGCGGATGCTTTCATCCGAATCCATGCAAATTCTTCGGAGAGTGCTTCGGTAAGCGGCGCATTGTCGATTGCTCCGACCGGAAACAACAAATATATGTCAAAGAAAGTGCGGAAAGCCAGCCAGAAATTTTCCAAGAAAATGATCCAAAAATACTGCGCGGCGACAGGTGCCAAAAACCGCGGCGTAATGTACACCGACACGATGACAGGCATTAACTGGTGCAAAGTCCCGGTGACGATCATTGAGATGGGATTTATGAGCAACC
>DJNB01000215.1 GCA_002435545.1 Lachnoclostridium sp. UBA6475 | reverse complement strand
GCAGATGGCTGTATGCTTTCCACCGGTTTTGGTGTCTGTGTTGGATTCGATGTTGCGGGAACTGCACTTGCTTCCGGCGTCTGCGCCGGATTCGGAGTTTTCACCGGGACTGCGCTGGCTTCGGGTGTCTGTGTCGGTTCCGGAGTTTTTACCGGGACTGCACTGGCTTCCGGTGTCTGCGTCGGTTCCGGAGATTCCACCGGCGCTGCACTGGCTTCCGGCGTCTGCGTCGGGTTCGGCGTCTCTACCTTTACATCATCCGGCATTTTGCTTTCAAAAACGATAGTTCCTGCTGCCTCCGTTTTGGACTGGAACGTAACCGAATAAATATAAAATTCATATGGTTTTTCCGCCGTTTCCGAATCCGTTGGACTGTAATCATTTCCAATTGTCATATATTTTGCTTCCAGTCCATTGTAGTCCAAAAGTTCAACTTCTTCCGTACCATATGTCAGGTTCTCGCCCTGTGTATCATTTGCCTCGAAAAAAGGGTATGTACAATTGACTACCGGCTTGTTATCCATATTGGAAAACCCATTCCTGACAAGCAGATTCTCATCTCTCACATCAAACATCAGCTGACCTGCTACTCTCGCTTTGATCGACACTTTGTCATAGTCGCCTAAATAAATGCCCTCCGGCATACAAAACGCGACTCTTTGATATTTTCTTGTGAAACACAATTTTGTGCATGGCACACCCTCTTCATCCACGCAGGCACGGATCTTAACATTATTCTCCTCCTCTGTAAATGCCAGCTGTTCGGACAGATAATAATGCCTTTCTATCCCCGTTTCTTCCGTCGGTGCCTCCCATGACTGCCAGTTTAGCGATGGATACGTCTCCTTCCTGGTCTGCCAGAATGTATCCCCCGATGGAATATACATGGTTCCCGCCGCCTGTTCAAAAAATGAAAGTTCTTCCTCCTCCGGAGTCTGCAATTTCACCTGGCTGCGCGGCCAATAAATATCTGCATTTACAAAATTTCCCAGTCCCAGATACGTAAGGCGCTGTGGAAGCACTACCTCTTTGATATTGGTGCATTCTCCAAAAGCCTCCCTTTCAATCCGGGTAGTGTAAATAGGGAAACTAACGTCTAACAGTTTTTCACATTGATAAAAGGCGCGCTTTCCAATTTTTTCTGCTCTCTTTGTAATCTTGACACCGGTAAGAGCGGTACATCCTGCAAAAGCTTCTTCTCCAATGATCTTTGCCGCACACGCAATCTGCAGATTTGACAAAGATTTACAATTTTTAAATACCCGGCTGCCAATTTCCATATACGTTCCGATCTCCAGTTCAGAGAGTGCGGTACACCCGGAAAAACATCCCTCCTGCAGCTCAGCACGACCGGGTATCTTCACGCTTGTTAAATGCGTCAGATTTTGAAATGCATTGGATGGTATCGTAACTTTTTCTGCCTGAATCTCCAGCGTTTCCAATTGGGTCAGATTGGAAAACGTGGCATCCAAACTCGGAATAACCTGCTTTTTTAACGTCATTGTTTTTACCTGCGCCGCATCCCAGCCATTTGGAAAATCAAAACTGAAATCGACCACTTCTATTCCCTCTGTATTATACACCTTTTCCACACAAAACCGGCCCTGCTTCAGACGGCATATCGTTCCGCTTTCTGTTGCATTGAAACTGACATAATATCCCTCCGAAATTCCATTTTCTCCTTGTTTCTGAACAAACACATAGCTTTCTCCACTCCACCGGCCTGACCAGGTGATCTTTTCATCTTCGAATTCGTCTATGATATCCTGCCATTTGCTTGTATCGTAAACCATCATCGTTCCGGTTCTTCCCCGCCAAAACTCACTGGGAATTTCCGGAAATGTATTTTCCTGCCAAAACAAATTGACTGCTAACGGAAACGCGTTGTTTCCAAGAGTTTTTAACTGTGGTGGAACGACTACAAACTCCACCTTGCTGCACCCCCAGAACGCACCTTCCTCTATCGCCGCTACATTATATGACAACGACATCATGTCAAGATTTTCACAATCTGCAAAGGCATAACTTCCAATCTTTTCCACGCCGCCCCACGTTATCTCCGTAAGATTATGACAGTTTTCAAAGACATGGTCGTCTATCGTTTTTACCGTGGTGTCAAATTCAATCTGACAGATCTTCTCTTTGTCAATTTTTTCCAGTGTTTCCCTGGTAACCGTATCAATGTCTTCTATTTTAAGTACTCCGTTTTCGTCCAAAACAACAGGGCTTTCCGTATTCGCCTCTTCGGCATAAACCGTAATCTGCGGCATAACCGGAACCACACTCCCAAGCAGCATCGCCGGCACAAGAAGCATCGCCAATATTCTCTTATAGGTTCGCACCTTTTCCATATGTCACTTCCTCCGTCTTATCGGTAATACGGCACAAAATCATGCCCTTTGCGTTTTTCCACCGGCGGCAGTTCGCGGTAGTCTCCATACATATCCCGCAGCTTCCGGTCGTAAGCACGCGGTACTTTACAGGTTATCCCCTCAAATTCCATGTCAATCCGGTCTTCATAATACTCTTTTCTATTTTTCTCTTTCGTCCCGTAAATAGTTGCCAGACAAAAAATGTCTTCACACGCATCGTAATCGTACTTTTTCATGCACTCTTCCGCCCGTTTTACATATTTTTCCAGTTGAAGTGATCGAATATGGTGATCGTAAAACTGACGGATCTGCTTGATTGGATTGAGATATGGTTTGTATCTGCCAAAGATTTTTCTTGTTTCTTCAATATTTTTCCAATATTCCGCGTAATTTTCTTCGAGATCTTCTTTCGTAAATCCTGCTCCATCGACAGGAAATACGTCTACCCAGACGGACTGTGCATACTTTTCACGTCTGCCCTTTTTCTCGGTAACCGTACCGGTATGTACGACCTGGATATACGGAATTGCAATATTTCCTTTCATCCCGGTCCGGAGTTCGTATTGCGGAGCTGCGGTCATTTCACCGGAAAATACCCGCCGAAACGTCTCATAATCCGGACGCGGCATCGAGATATCGATGTCATCATCCCACGGAATGAAACCACCATGACGAACCGCCCCCAACAGAGTGCCATAATCAATGATATAGCGGAGTTCATATTTCTCACAGATTCTTACAATGTGGGAAAAGATATCCAGTTCCATCTTTCTCACTTCTTCGTCCGGGATCTCTTTTCTCGTCTTCATGCCTTTTTCTTTCCTTTCCGAAATGACTGGGTAAAACTTTTTAACACTTGTAAAATATAGGTAAACTGACTAAATTTAAACAAGATCGAAAGCAGGATGTATACCGCCGCTCCGACAATTACCTGAAAAATGACGGTCACGATCGTTGGCAATGCGATCATTCCGGTAAAATAAACGCACACTCCCATCACCGAAGCGAGCAGGATGGATGGGATCAGATCGGCTAACTGCTCTTTATAATTGTAGTTCAAAAACTTACGGTTTGGAGTCGAATTAACCAGCGCCGCAAATAAGGTAACCACAAATGCCGTCCACGCAATTGCCATGACGCCGCGGTACATGACAAGAAGGATCATGGCGATACCAAACACCTTCTTCACAATCTCCATGATGAGATACGTCCGCCCCTTTCCAAGTGCTTTTACTGCCTGCACATTTGCCGTCTGCACCGGTTCCAGTGCATATTGCAGACACGCGATCTGCATAAACGGCACACATGGCAGCCATTTGTCCGAGTAAATCAGACTGACGACCGGCGTTGACATGACCATAAGTCCGATCATCAGCGGCCACATCACATAAGAACTGACGCGGATGGAGAGGCGCACCACTTCTTTCATCTTCTTCAGATCATCCTGTTTCATCGACATAGCAGGAAAAAGCACGGAAGTAACCGAAGAATTGATATTTGTTACGACAAGGCGCGGCATATTTCCGCCCTGGTTGTAAAATCCAAGGTCTTTTTCCGTGTACACTTTTCCGATGATCAGGCTTCGGATCTGTCCATAAGACGTATGGATCAGTTCGGAGCAGAGCATCTTCCAGCCAAAGGAAAACAATTCCTTCATGCGTTTACCGGAAAATGCCAATATCGGACGCCATTTTACCGTAAACCAAAGAATCAGAGTGTCCAGCGTCGAATTAAACAAATACTGCGCCACAAGCGCCCACGGACCAAATCCCATATAAGCCATCACAATTCCGACGACAGCCGAACCGGCAGTACCGATCAGCGTCGAGAAAAAGAAGCGTTTAAAAAGCATCTTTTTCTGCACATACGCCTGCTGCACGGAATTGACACCGGCAAGCGGGATCTTAAGTGCCAGTACACGCAGCACCGGGCACAATATCTCTTTTCCGTAAAAGGACGCAACCAGAGGCGCTCCCAAAAATACAATGGCATAAAATATCCACGACATTACAATGCTGAAATAAAATACAGAGGAAAAATCCAGTTGATCCGCCTCTTTTTTCTGGATCAAAGCAGAGCCAAAACCACTTGACACAAAAACATTGGCGATATCAATAAAAACGGTAATGAGTACGATGACACCAAAGTCACTCGGACTCAGGAGTCTTGCCAGCACGATCCGCACAACAAAGGATACGAGCTGCGCCCCGATCCGTTCTCCAAATTTCCAAAATAATCCGGAAAAAACTTTCCGCTGCAAACTTTCTTCACTCATAATCATCTGCTCCTATTTTTTCTGCATTTCCAATTGTGCCTTCACAAGGCGGTAATACATCCCTTTTCGGGCAATCAATTCTTGATGGGATCCCACTTCTGCGATACGGTGTCCGTCGATCACGATCAGGCGGTCCGCATTTTGCAGCGTTGACAAACGATGGGCGATCGCAAAGGTTGTACGCCCCTTTGTCAGACGGTCGAGGGCTTTCTGAATGCGGTATTCACTTTCCGTATCCAGACTTGCTGTCGCTTCGTCTAAGATCAAAATACGAGGTTCATTGAGAATTGCTCTTGCAATGGCAATCCGCTGTCTCTCTCCTCCGGACAAACTATGTCCGCGTTCTCCTACGTAGGTATTGTATCCATCCGGCGTTTTTGAGATAAAGTCATGAGCATTGGCAAGTTTGGCTGCCCGGATCACTTCCTCATACGAGGCATCCGGTCTGGCAAACCGTATGTTTTCAAGGATCGTACCGGAAAACAAAAATGTTTCCTGCAATACGACGCCAAGCTGCGCATGATATTTTCCCGAACGTATGTTCTTGATATCTGTTCCATCTACCAGTATTGCGCCGTCGTCCACTTCATACAGCCGCATGATCAGATTGATCAGCGTGGATTTTCCTGTGCCGGAAGCTCCGACGATACCGATCATTTCACCGGGTTTTACCGTCAGATTCACATCCTCCAGTACCGGCTGATACGATTTGTAGCCAAATGTTGCATGGGAAAATGTGATCTCTCCCTCCACTTCCAATTCTTTCGGCTGCTCATCGTCCTCGATAAACGGATCCTGCGCCAAAATATCATTGATTCGTTCGATACTGCTGATCAGATTCATCAGATCACGCGGCATCGAAGTCATCCAGTTGAGGTATTGGTACAGAAGCTGCGTATAGGTGATAAACTGCAGCAGTTCTCCGGTTGTCATCGTGCCGCGAAGCACATCGCAGCCGCCAAAATAAACGACCAGAAAGATCCCGGCACCAAGGATAAAATCGATCATTGGCATAAACAGCGCCCAAAACGATTCATTTTTCTTCTGTACCCGGCAGAATTCGTCTGCCAGTTTGTTGAATTTTTCCCGTTCTTCCGCTTCCTTTCCGTAGGACTTTACAACGCGCATGCCGGAGAGCACATCCTGAAGATTACTATTGACATCGTCGCTCTTTTTCCATTGCAGGTGAAAACGGCGGTGAATGTTTTTTCTCCACGCATACGTGATAAAAACCACGATCGGAATGAAAATAAAGGTTAATAATGCCAGCTTCCAATTCAAAGCAAGCATAAATATTATATCACAAATAAAGATAAAACACACGGTAAACATATTGCAAAATGTGCGTTCCATGAATTCCCTTATTTTTCCGGTATCGAACACAATACGATTCATCAACTCTCCCGGTTTTCTGTCATTGATAAAACCAATGGAGAGAATCTGGATCTTTTCAAATAATTTCTTCCGCATATCCTTTGAGATCGTCGCTCCAAGTGCCGTACAATAATAACTTTTCAGCACATTGATAACGACGATGCCGACACTGAGCAGAAACATAATGAAAAGACACACGAGTGCCATGCGGATTCCCCCGTGGTGCTTTGTCAGCACCTCATCGACAAGCCGTTTCTGCACTTCCGGATTAAGAAGTGTCACGACCGCCGCTAAGATCATCAGCACGATGATTCCCAGAAACTTCCTGCGGTAAGGGGCCGCCATCGTCAGGAAAGAATGCCAGAAACCGCCTTCTTTCGAGCAATGCGGGCAGTATCTGGTGCCCGGTATCGCACGTCCGCAGTTTGGACAGATCTTCTCGTATTCGGTACTTTCCACCCTTTCCGTCCTCCCTGAACACAAGATGCGGATTCCTCTGGCGATGTAAGCATATCTCGCCAGATGCTTCCCGGAATATTGTACCAGAAAGCGCTTTTCCCCGCGATACCGAACCGTCAGAAGCCCGCAGCCAACCTTCGCTTCTGCCGCCGCTTCTTCACAGTCTGCCAGAGCAAAGCATTCTGCCGGACTCCCCTTAGACAGCATATAGATTTTTTTGTCCGTCACAACAAGATAAGAATCCGATAACCAGGCTCCGTCTGCCCCAATGTCATACGGAACGCTGTAATACCGCTTTTCTTCTGCTGCCGGCGGTAATATTTCCTCCGCCCATGCAGGCAGTTCATAATTTAAATTCATCGTATTCTCCTATTACAAAAATAAATCCAGTTTTCTCTGTTCCTTCTGCGTCAGGGCAAAGACATCCGGGATCTCAAACCGGTTTTCGTCGAGATCTGTGATCAAAAGCCGTTTTTCCGACAGTCTTGTCACCGCGCTCGCCCCCATATTAATCGTAAAACGGCATTCCCCGCGGTCTGTCAAAACATGGAAATACGCATAGCCGTATTCGTCTTTGATCGAAACAACTTTTTGAATGATTGGTGTAAAATAATGTAAATTCAACTGTTCCCGTAACATCTTTTTCGTTTCTTTTGAAACGTCTTTCAGATCTTTTACCACACCGATTTCCCGTGATCTCTCTTCCACCGTCCGGATGGAGATAAACCCGTCCGGCTCGGTAAACGGAAACAGGCGGATCACCTGAACCCGCTCCCATGTCTTTCCATCAAACGTAAGGCTTACAAAACCGCCCTTGGTTCGTTCAAAAACCGCGTTTTCTTTGGTCAGATAGTGCAGTGCCGTCATTTCCTCGGTTTCTTTTTCCATCTGCTCCATTTCAAATTGTTCCATTTCCTCTGCCTCCCCTCTTAGTCAAGTCCTTTGAGTGCCAGTGACTCGGTCTGTAATTTCATCAGTTTATAATAAACGCCCTGTCTCTTCTCCAGCTGTTCGGCCGTTCCTTCCTCCGCAATCTTTCCTTCATCGATCACGACCAGACGGTCTGCATCGCGCAGTGTCGAGAGCCGGTGTGCGATAGATAATGTGGTACGCCCTTTGACGAGGTAATTAAGCGACTTCTGGATTGCCTTCTCCGTGGCTGTATCCACACTTGCTGTCGCTTCATCAAGAATCAATATCTTCGGATCCGCAAGAATGGCACGCGCGATGGAGATCCGCTGTTTTTCGCCTCCCGACAAGTCTTTTCCTGCTGCCCCGATCACGGTATCGTAACCATCCGGCATATTGCTGATAAATTCATGTGCACTGGCTAACATCGCTGCACGTATGATGTCTTCCCGCGATGCATCCGGATCGGCATACGCGATATTTTCTGCCACCGTTCCCATAAAAATATACGTATCCTGGGAAACCATCGCCACATTGCGCCGCAGATCATGAAATGCCAGTTCTTTTACCGGGACACCGTCGATACGGATCTCGCCCTCATTGACATCATACAGTCTTGAGATCAGATTGACAAGTGTCGTCTTTCCGGCTCCGGAACGCCCCACGATACCAAGCATCTCCCCCGGTTTTACGTGCAGCGTAATATCTTTTAACACCGGTTTATTGGTCTCGTAGCCAAATGTCACATGCGAGAGTTCGATCTCTCCCTCCGGCTCCTTCAAAGCCACCGGATGCTCTGCCTCTTCGATGTCCGGGATCGCATCCATGATCTCAAACATTCGCTGTGCCGAATTGATACTGTCCGACCACATCTGAAATACCCGTGAAAAGAAGTTCATCGGTCCATTGAGTTGCCCCACATAGCCGACAAACGTAATCAATACACCGAGTTCAATATCCCCGGTTCCCAGAAGCAGGATCACACCTACGATCCACACCCAGATACTGGAAATTTCCTGAACCAGATTATATAGTATCGTAAACCGGTTGTTGTATTTTACAATCCGGATCTCCGCGTCTTTCAGACGTTCATTGACCGGCTCAAATCTCGCATTTTCCGCCGCCTGCTGTCCAAATGCCTTCACCACTCTGGCACCGGTCAGATTATCATTGACGCGGCTGTTTACTGCCCGTTCCGCCCGATGGCGTCTTCCAAACAGGCTCCATAATTTGGGTTTTAACCGCACACTCATAAAGACTAAGAGCGGCAGAAGCACACACGCCACAAGCGCCATCGGCGCATTGAGCCGGAACATCACGCAAAACGTGGCAATAATTGTAAATCCATGAATAAATATGTACGGAAAGCCGTCCAGGAAAAAGTTCGTCACACGTTCCGCATCGCTGAGGACACGCGTCATCAGACTTCCGGTCTGTTTGCTCGTAAAAAAGCCGATCGACAGTCTTCCCAGCGCAGCAAATACGTCCTGTTTGATATCGCGCACCGTATCCGCTACGACCTGCGCCATCAGCACTCCCTGCACGAGCGTCACCCCGCGCTGCAAAATTCTTGCCACGATCATTGCCGCGACCAGGATAAGGAGTGCCAGCGTATACTCTCCGGCTATTCCAAATTTTCCCAAAACCACATCATTTTTCTTAAGCACCCAGTCAAATAACACCGTACCACTCAGATACGGCCATAAAATATTTACAAATGCCGAAAAAACGTAACAGAAAAGAAGTGTTGCCATCTTCACGCGGTATTTCCAGAAATAACGCAGTGTCCGTGTAAAGATAGATCGCTTGTTCATGCATTTCGGACATATTTTCCGCGCCGGATCCGGATACATCGTTCCACACCGCGGACAATACAATTCTTCCGAACCGGCTTCTTTTTCTTCCGCCGCCTCTTCCGCCGGTGGCTGTGCTTCCTGTCTTAAGGCTTTCACAAACTCGTTCATCTGCGCCAGATACAGGTTTGTCAGCGCACAAAGCCGGTATTCGATCCCCTGATACTGCATGATAACAAGGCTCGTTGCCAGCTGTCTTGAAATAGAAATATTTGTAACTTTTTTTCGCTCATACAAGCGGCAGGCGTACTCTTTTTGATCCTCTCCATACGCCATGTCCTTTGTCTTTGTTCCGCGAAAATAACGGATGCTCTGCGAGTCCGGTTCACTGACCGCGACCCCCAGAGTATCTTTTGTCAAAAATACATATCCATTTACATATTCACTTGAAAATGACAGGTCAAACGGCGACACCGCCACGATATCCTGCCTTTCGATGCCCTGTTTCCGAATCTGCTTCTCCACACTAGATGGCAGTTTATTGTCCCTCATCGTCCTCTTCCTTCCGATATTTGTCATAATCATCTAAGAAATTATATTCCCAGTCATCCTTATGATAGCCGATCACGGTGCGCAGATTGATATTCCGCACACTGTTGAAAATATTCGACTCGATGACATCACTTGTCTTACGAAACTGCGCGATCAGCTCTTTCATCTCATCGCGCTTCGATGGCTTGTCACCGCCGCACGTCGCACAATGCTCGGTAAACCGGCAGGCACACTGGATAAAATGCAGATCGTTGTAATCCCGCCATGCCTTGATATCCGCCTCTTTGACAAGATACAGCGGACGGATCAGTTCCATGCCGGCAAAGTTTGAACTGTTTAACTTTGGCATCATCGTCTCGACTTTTCCACTGTAAAGCATTCCCATCAAAATCGTCTCGATCACGTCATCAAAATGGTGGCCGAGTGCGATCTTATTGCAGCCGAGTTCTTTTGCCTTCGAATACAGGTAACCGCGGCGCATTCTCGCACAGAGATAACACGGATTTTTCTCAATGCCTGCGACTACGTCAAAAATCTCTGTATTGAACACCGTCAGCGGAATCCCCAGTATTTTCGCGTTGTTTTGTATGATATTCCAATTGTCCTCATTGTACCCCGGATTCATTACGAGAAAGATCGCATCAAAGGAAATCTGTCCGTGCTTTTTGATCTCCTGAATAAGTTTTGCCAGCAGCATGGAATCCTTGCCGCCGGAGATGCAGACCGCAATCTTATCTCCTTCCCGGATCAGTTCGTATTCTTTGATGGCTTTCGTAAACCGGCGCCAGATCGGTTTGCGGAATTTTTTAATAATACTCCGCTCAATCTGTGCCGTGCGTTCTTCCAGATTTTCTTCCTGCTTCGTAAACTGGCTCAAAGAGTACCGCAGGTACGAACGGTATCCCCCTTCCACATCGACGACATTTTTTCCTTCTTTTTCCAGATCCTGTACGCATTCCGCACTCTTTCGTCCCGTATGACAGAACAGATACACCGTCTTGTCCTGCTGCCATAACTCCGCGTGGTCTTCCAGTTCCTCTGCCGGAATATTTACTGCCCCCGGAATGCTTCCTCTGGAAAATTCTTCCTCCTGCCGTATATCTACCAAAACTGCTTCCTCATTCGATAACGCAAGTGCTTCCTGTACACTGATCTGTCTCATCTTCTTCGCCTTCCTTTATTGTAAAAATCTGTCAAAACAATTTCGTGCCCGGTTCGATCGTTCCATTACGGTACTGCTGCATCAATTCTTCCAGATCGGATATATAAGCCATGATCTTTTTTCCCACATCCGTATCTTTTACAAGTACACGGGTCTTCTCCGTCTCGACGATCTGACTCTCCGACGCAATGTCCTTGTTTTCCTGCAATGCCTTTTTAACACTTTCAAACGGGTGGTGCGCTTTGATACGCATACCGTGGGAATTGTAAATTAATGTATATCCGGCAATTCCCGTCGTCTTATGATAATCTTTGCAGAATCCGCCATCGATGACAAGCAGTTTTCCGCCTGCCCGGATCGGCTGTTCCCCTTCCATCGTTTTTACCGGCGTATGCCCGTTGATAATGTGCGAATGTTCGGAATACAGTCCGAACTCACGCAGGATCATATTGCAGGTTCGCTCTTCCTCGTGATAGCGGTAGTACGGATTGCTCTCCTCGACCCATGCACTCTCGTCGGTCACAAACATTCTCTCAAAAGTCTTGATATTACGCCCGCAAAGCGGGGATTTGCGCCCACACCACAAAAACCACATAAAATCCAATGCGTCACGGTCTTTGCGGTGAAAATACGCCCGTCTTGCCATCCTATCCGCATAGTCAAGATACCGTTTTCCCTGATAAATTTCGTCGCCAAACCGAACACCATCAAAATTTCCACTTTCATCCAATGGCACACAGCCGTGATACAGCAGATTTCCATTGAAAATGCGGTACATGCTTCCTTTCTCATACAGGTAGGAAATGTGCCGCTGCAAACGGTCACTGTTTATAAATGCAGTCGTAAGCTCGTCCATCACATGCGCTTCTTCTTCCGTAAGCGCATACGCATCTTCACTCTGTAGTGTAGGAAAATCCCCATCTTTCAGCGGATATTCTTTTCCGTTAATCTCGACAGTCTTTGCCTCTTTATTGATCTTTGAAAGGAGCAGACGGTCATTCATCCCATATTCCGGATGACGCTGTATCGTCCGGCCTTCCAGTTTCAAAAGCATGACGGAAACCGCTTTATCGGCTGCCTCCATCGGCTCCACATTGGCATACGTTTTTTCCGCAAACAACGCAAGTTCGCGGAGACTGATGCCATAGCCGCTCTCTAAGATCTCGGTGTTGTGGTGGCGCAGATTATTTTTCACAACATTGGCGATACATGCCTGGTTGCCCGCTGCTGCCCCCATCCACAAGATATCATGGTTTCCCCACTCAAAATCAAGGGAATGGTAGTTCATCAAAAGATCCATGATCTTATCCGCATAAGGTCCGCGGTCAAAAATATCTCCGACGATATGCAGATGATCGACCGCCAGCCGCTTGATCAGTTCTGCCAGTGCGACGATAAATTCATCCGCATTGTCAATTTCCAGTATCGTATCTAAAATCTTCTGGTGATAGCGCACCTGGTTATCGTCCTCGTCTTTCTGCACATGCAGAAGCTCGTCGATAATATACGCAAAATCCTCCGGCATCGCCTTACGCACTTTCGATCTTGTATATTTGGAAGAAAGAAGTTTGGCGATCTCGATCAGCTGATTCAGGATCATGCGGTATCTCTCTGTGGACAGGGCATTTTCCTTTTTTAACTGCTCCAGCTTTTCTTTTGGATAGTAGATCAGGGTACAGACTGCCTGACGTTCGGAGTCATTTAACTGCTCTTCAAACAAAAGATCCACCTTCTCGCGGATGACTCCGGAGCAGTTGTTCAGTATATGGCAAAATGCTTCATACTCCCCATGAAGGTCACTCATAAAATGTTCCGTTCCCTTCGGCAGGTTGAGTATCGCATTCAAATTTATAATTTCTCTGCAAACGGCTTGTACCGATTGATATTTTTCTGCTAAAATCTTCAAGTATAATGTTCTGTCAACGGACATAAAAAAGCCTCCTGTTTGTTCGTAGAATCAGTATTTATTCTACCACAAACAAAGAGGCTTTTAAAGGTTTTTATTTGGCAATATATAATTTATTGGCAAGTTCTTTGTAATTTGGATGTTCCGGAACGCTCAGTTTAAGTCCCGGCGCCACCGTCTGAATAAGTTTTTTGTCAGATTCTGTCAATTCCAATTTACTTTCATTGGTTGTCACATAGTATCCGGTCACCTGATTATCCTGAAAGATGAAACTGATCGTCGTGTCGCCAAAGGTCGGCATATCCGGTCCGGTTCCCTCCTCATAGTTTTCTCCTGTACCCCGTGTCAGGACAGCATTGGCCGCACCAAATGTCAGAACCTCACTTTTCGTATCCACACTGGAAGCACACAGCCTATACTCTCCACTTTGTGTCACGGTTTCAATGATGTTCCGGTATTTTTCCGGAATGTAAAGACTGTTGACATTGAGCAGCAGTTCCACTTGAATTTCTCCGTGTAATAACTCATTCAATTCAAAACCGACTCCCTGATTATAGATCCGATAACCTAAGTCATACTGCCCATCTTCTATGGCTGTCTGTGATATGCTCTGATACTCTTTTTCCAACCGCTTGATCTGCTCCGTAAATCCGGTAAAACCACATTGTTCCACTTTGGCAATCGTATCATAGGACTCGTCCGTAAATACTTTTTTCTTATAGTCAAACTTGATCTTGAACATATAATTGGATTCCGAATCTAATGTACTCACCACATTTCCGGTCTTTTTCTTCATAAATTCCGGGCTGTCTAAAAGACATTCGTAACTGGATTTATAACTGCTCACGTCTTCCACATAATCATCATCCTCATCATCGACAGCTGTATCCTCGTCAACGGTAAGCAGCCCCGAAGCGACAAGATTTTGAAGTGCCTGCGGAAAGTCCTTTGCTTTCACGTACCCCCGCGCCGTATAGTTTTCTGTTCCACTCATGGCATCCATCGTCATGTCGCTGTACGCATCTTCTTTTTGCCCTTTGACAGATACCGATGCCACCAGGATTAAAATTCCAAATATGAATGGAACAAGGATAATTCCCAGCCATTTTGAATTTTTAGCATTCATCATTATGCCCCCTTTCTTACATTCCCTGCTGACGTTTTTCGATCAGCCGCCGGATAATACTTAGAATTGTGTAACAAATAATCGTAATGATAATGCACAACGCCCAGTATGTCACCATAGAATAATGGTCTCTGCCATAGGTTATCATCTGCAGGATAAAATCTGCCCCAAACAATGCGGTACAAAATGCAATTCCTGTGATAACAAACTGTGCTGCCGTTTCATCATTCATCAGCACATTGTGTGCCTCCCGAATATGCCATTTTTTTGAGACAGCAAGCACGATCAAGGCACCTGCCACTACGATCATACCAATGTAAAGTGTAATGTGTGCGCCATATCCGTCCCACTCGATATTTAGATAAGAATCGCCTCCTGACGTACCTATAAAGAGCACATCCGGGAAGAAGTAGCAGGGAAGAAAATATCTTACGATCAGGCTTCTCTCCTGTCCATAACGAAAGATATCACCAAACCACAGACTGAACGCCACCGGACTGATCAAGAAACCGACACCAATTGCATAAGACAAAAAGCGGTTATGAATGCATGTGATCGTCAGGAAGAACATCAGATAAATGGAACTCATTCCCAAAAATTGTAAAAGCACGCTATGCCAGATCAAACTGTAAGGATTGGTCTGTGTAAAAGATTTAAAGTAAAATTCTGTCACTTTCTGAAGACTGCCGTTGACGCTCAGACAGGACAGTGACATAATAACTCCAAACGATAACGAATATAAAGCAATTGCCGCATGGGCATTGATCAGTTTCATAATTACTTTATCCCGCTCACGAAGTGGCAAAACCTGTAAAAAATCTGCAATTCCGCTTCGATTTTCCTGTGAAAATGTCTGCTGAAGAAGCAGCACAAGAAACACAAGAATTGCCATCAAATAAAAGGTGGGAGCGCTTCCACCAAATGCCGCTTTCACAAAAAGATCCGCTGCGTCTGACATGCTCAACACAGTCTGACTGGTAAAGTGATCTGACATTTCAAGCAAAGCAGCTTCATAAGCTCCTTTTGTCATACTCGCAGCAACGATCCCGGCAAGTAACAAAAACAGAATTCCCGCGATAAGAAGCGGGTATGTTTTCTTGATCTCACGTTTCATATACGTACGATATTGATTTCTCATTTTTCTCTCCTCCTTCGATTCGAATAGATAAAGACTTCTTCCAAAGAGATCTCGGTCTTCTCTGCCAGATCTGCTCCTCTATCCATAAAATAGGTGATCGCATCTTCCGACCCCTGCCATAAAAAGGTATAAACGCTTCCGATATTGGAATAATTGACGATATTTTCACTGCCAAGTACTCCCTCCGGAATGCCTCCCTTAAATACCACCTGATATTTCTGAATATTGTCTTTCACGTCGTCCAGTTCTCCCTGATACTGGATTCCTCCAATGTTCATCATCGTCACCGTATCACATATTTTTTCCAGTTCATGCAGATGATGGGTCGAAATGATCACCGCCGTCTCATCATAATCTACTTTAGCGATCACCTGTTCCAGAAGATCCGCTTTTGCCATCGCATCCAGTCCGGAGGTCGGTTCATCCATCACAAGCAGTTCCGGCTTCATCGCCATATTCAGCATAAAGGAAAGCCGCATTTTCTGTCCCTTCGACAGATGCCCCACTCTCCTTGTCAATGGGATCTGAAACATTTCATTTAACTTATGAAACTCTTCTTCCTCAAATTTTCCGTACATGCCCTGATAAAATTTAATCATGTCCTTTACTTTGTAATTCAGGAAAAAATTACAATTATCTGCCACGTACCCTATCTTTTCCTTTGCCACCGGATTGTCGTAGATTTTTTCTCCATCCAGCAAAATCTCTCCTTCATCGGTTGACAGGATTCCTGTGATACACTTGATCAATGTCGTCTTTCCGGAACCATTTGGTCCGATCAATCCGTGTATCTTTCCCGGTTCCACCTGAAATGAGATGTCTTCAATCGCAGGTGTTCCCCCTCTGGTATATGATTTCGTCACATGTTTTACCTCTAACATCGTTTCCCCTTCCTTTCTTTATGAAGTCGCTGTCTCATACAGTTCTTCCACCATCTTCACAATCTCTTTTTTGGAAAAACCCAGATATATCATTTCTACACAGGCTTCTTTTAGTTTCTGTTTTCCCTGCTCTTTCTGCCTCTCCGAAGGCTGTATCTTTCCTGTCTCCGCGATATAAGCACCTTTTCCGCGAATTGTCACGATCACTTGCTGCCGCTCCAGCTCGCTGTACGCTTTTGCCACCGTCCCCGGTGTCACAGACAGCGAAAGCGCCATCTTCCGAACCGACGGAATGCTGTCCCCCGGTTTTAAAAGCCCTTTGAGTACCGCCATCTTCACTTGCGCGATGATCTGCTCAAAGATTGGCTGGCTGCTTGTCGGATTAATCTCAATCATATCGTCACCTCCCTTTTCAAGCAACTGCATCATCTGTACTAACTGTACCATTTGTGATGATACAGTTAGTATACTCTTAGAAAATGGAAATGTCAAGGTTTTTTTGGTTCTTTCCAACGTTAGT
>DJNB01000240.1:9822-13816 GCA_002435545.1 Lachnoclostridium sp. UBA6475 | reverse complement strand
CTTCACTTAAGAATTATATCATACTACATAGCCAGTTACAAGCACTTGCTCCTTTCCACCTGATTTTCACCCAGAAAAATTTTCACTATTCTTCTAAATCTGCTTAAAGTCAACACTCCTTTTTTGCATTTCCTCCGCCTGATACTGAATCAAAAATGCCTGCGCTTCCTTATTGCTTCGAATAAAATAACGTTCGCCATCCGATTCGACAAATGCAGTATTGTTTTCCATCGCCAGTCCCACTATATCTTTTTCGAGCAGCATGGCATCAAACGACCCCCGCCCTTCTTCGTTATAATGAGGACAAAAAGCCATCGGAACGATGCCCAATCCATCCGCCCAGCAATACTCCCATTCGCTTTCCTTTGAAAAAGATTGGGAATCACTATGTCCACAGCAAAACCAACAAATTGCTCCGGCACTAATTCCCGTTAATACGGCGGTATCTTTCTCATATATTTCCTTCAATTTTTCGTCCACACCATACTTTTTCCACATTTGCATCATGAAAACGGTGTCACCGCCTCCGACATAAATAATATCCGCCCAAACCAACAAATCATTGATCGTATCTTCACTGGGCGCAGACATGAGACAAAGGCACTTCACCTCACATCCCAGTTTATTATATTCTTTGGTAAACGTATCCCGATAATCTTGTGCATCCTGACTTGCCGTTCCTATAAACAGTACATTTGGATTTTGTTTCTTTGCTAGTTTAATTGCATATTTATTTAGTGGTCTTGTAGATAATAAATCGCCACTTGCTATTGCTACAATTCTTCCCATCTGTGTCCTCCATTTTGCTAAAATTTGTGTTTTTCCCTTAATACTCTTTTGGTATTTCCCCTTCTATACCATACATTTCCTTAAATTTTAAATGGTGTTATAATTTATACAACACCATTATCAGATAAAAATTTTTTATACATTTCTTCAATTTTATATAAATCATCTTTATGCAAATCTCCAATTTTAAAGATAAAACTATCCTTTGTAAGAAGGGTTACTTTAGAAACTCTAGCTGTCGAGGCTAATCTCAAACCTGCTTCTTCCCAATAAATAATTGGAATATCATAAGAATCTTCTTTTCTTACTTTATGTTTTGTTATTTTAACAGATAACACTCCAAGTAAATTTTCGTCAAGAACAACAACCGGTCTATTTAATATTCTACTTGGATCTTCTTCCAGAGGAAATTCTACAAACCATACTTCGCCTTTATTCATTAACATTACCCCTTTCTTTTTTCATTTGCTCGAACATATCATCCCATTCAGATTCCCCAGCCCACGCATCATTGGATGATATTGTTGCTTTACCATTTTTATCATAATTTGTATTTTGCATTGCTAATTTATATGCTTTTAATCCATATATACCTGTATTCATATCTGGATGAAATGGTAACGCCTGTTCTCTTACCGCTTGCTTCGCCGCCATTGTAAAAAATGTAGTCATATCCATTCCTAAGTTAGACATTAGTTCTTGTAATTGCGCTTTTAATGTAGAATCCATTCTCATAGTCACATTTGTATTTGCCATACATATCACTCCTTTTTTATTTCATTATATTCTTTATTTGCATAATTGTCAATACACTGTTATAACATCGTACTTTTAATGTTTAAATTTTCCTATTATTCTTTCCACATAGCGGAATCCATCATCCCTGAACCAGTCTTTTATCCCACATAACACAGGGGAAGATATCTTCAACCCGGTTTCTTCAAACACCTCACGAATCACCGCGTCAGTAAACGATTCCCCCTTTTCAACATGTCCACCCGGAAAAGTTATTCCTGAATAAGTATCGTCAACTTTATTCTGTACCAAGACCTTATTTCCATCGTAAATCATACACATATTAGTTAATGTAACGATTTCTGTTCTAGGCATATCTCACCCTTCTTTCGTTTTCAAGTCCATTTTTCATAAAATTATTCTGCTAAAGCAATTCCCTAGTTATCTTCCTCTGCCCGTGCCAATGACTTTTGCGTCTCAAATCCATCGGGATATCTGCTCTTTAATTTATCGATGTTACCCTGAAAAACCTCTTCCAGCGGAATATCCAATGCGGTAGCTGCTTCTGCCAGATACCATGCAATATCGCCAAGTTCTTTTACCAAATGCTCTTTATCCAGTTCATGTCCCTGCGCCATCCATTTTTTTACAATGTCGATCGCCTCTCCGGACTCTCCACATAATCCCATAACACTGTTAATCAAAACATCCTTTTTATCAAGTTCGGGATTAAGTGTTGTCATTGCCAGTTTTTGATACTCATTTACTTTCATTTTCTGTCCCTCCATTCACATATCAAATTCCCAGATACTAAGTTTGCCTTTTGCCGGTATCGGCTCGGTTTTTACTATATTTTCCAGTTTAAATCCATACCCTTCCCATTCTGTATGCTTGATAATGCTGGAATATATTTCCGCATTTCTTTCACTTAATTCCTCCCTTAGTTCATCGTCCACTTTTATACAGTCAGACAAGGTAACCTTTGCAATAATACAACCGCTTGGATATTCCAGATTTAAATGTTCAAATTTTTTCATTGCTTTTTTATCTACACCCTTGCCGGCGTGGATAAGGATTTCACCTCTGTATTTTGTTTTCCATGTTCTAAACTCATATTCTTTCAAGCCTGCTGCAATCAATG
This sequence comes from Lachnoclostridium sp. UBA6475, assembly GCA_002435545.1. GTDB lineage: Bacteria > Bacillota > Clostridia > Lachnospirales > Lachnospiraceae > Eubacterium_F. Next base: position 11,151 of record DJNB01000240.1, on the reverse strand, counting down.
AGGCAAAAGGCTGTTTTATTGTAATTGCTTTCATTTTATACCTCCGTTTGCGCAAATCCCCGTTTATGTAAGCGCAAATCCTACGCAAATCCCCGTTCGTTCTGTTCCAAAACGGCAGCATCCTTTAGCGCCTGCCGATATAGTTCAACCGGAGACAACGGCATTTTCTTTTCACATTTTTCAAAATATTCAACATACTTCCGATGTTCTTTAAATCGTATGTTTCCCATTATCTTTTTCAAATAGTATTCGGCAAGTCCTTCTGTCGCTTCCCATGTATCCAATGTTTTAAACGCATTTTCATTGGCTAAAACGTTCATCAACAGATAAATGATAAATTCATGACCAATAAAATAAAACGCATCTTCAAAATCTCTTTCAATCCCGAAAACATCCTGACTTTGGGAAATGTCAATTGCTTCTGCCCCACCTTCTACAGACGTTACAAATGTTACCGTGAATAAATCACTTTGCAGCTGGCAGCCAAGCCATTCTTCAGCCTTATCTGTAAATTGCGTGTTTTCAAAAGCAATCTGTAATTGAGGAATGTAATTTTCTATTTTATTTTTTTCATCCTGCCATATATTTTCGACATAATCATCATAGTACTTTACCATAATTTCTGCAATGGAAATAATACGTTCCGCATATTGTATTTTTATCGGATCTGCTATGTCCGACGCACTTCCCTTGATTCCTTTCTTCTCAAAATCAATAATCGAACCGTAGTATTCTTTTGCGGACACTTCTACACATGCCGGCTCCGACACCATTAACGCATACAACGCCCCACAATGTTCTCCGCCGGATACGGTAAGCAGTTGCTCATTGCCTTTGAGCACCATTAAATCCCTTTCCAAATACCGCGGGCGATAGTGCTCACCATAGGCATTGTCATACCCACATTTTGCGACGGATAACATATGAAAAATATAATTGGTATCTTTATTTGCCGCAAATTTTATTTTGTTCACTTGAATCCCCCTTAATTGGTTTATAAAAACAGCCCCTCTAATCCGGAATAATCTCTATGTAAACCTGATCGTATTTATGCCGCAGTTCCTGCTTTATTTCGTCTCTTACCCGATGCAGAATACTGATATGAATGACGTCGGTCTGATTTCCTATGTACACCTCTACCCAGAGTTTTCGCCCCGTTTGGATCACATCTAAAAAAGTCACTTCATAAGGGTACTCCTGCATATGTTTATTTACAATGGCATAAATCTGGTCAAATACTTCCTGTTCAGGGGCAAAAAGCACCAGATTCCGAATACTTTGGAAAATGACTTTGACCGGCTCTTTGATCAAAAACAATGCCATGATAAC
>DJNB01000240.1:0-9778 GCA_002435545.1 Lachnoclostridium sp. UBA6475 | reverse complement strand
CAACCGCCGGATCAATATACGGAACCAGAAACTTTAATTTTGTTTGAACCAACATGGTCTGAACGGCAAAGGCAACCGCAACCCCCATACTGCTTACAATATCCAGTTTCCACATATACAATTCTGCTTTGATTGTGTCGGACTCATATTTTTTACTATAATGACTCAGGAGCAGATACATTGCGGCACATCCGAGACACACGATAAATTCAAATACCGCGATACTTCCTGCATCCACATCATGTCCGCCCTGAAATAACAGTTTTACATTTTCAACCAGCAAATTACAGGTCAGAGCTAATAATACGCTGTATTTCACAAGCAAAAACAATGACTCTACCTGCGAATATCCATAGGGATGTTTTTCCGTAACCGGCGTATAAAGCAGCGGTATGAGTACCAAAAAAGGACCGATCATAACAAGATCTGCCGCATCAAACAGACAGTCTGTCAACAGTGAGTGTGAATGTGTGATCCATGCCATGATCCCCTCGGAAAGCACAAACAAAATACTGCCAATGAATGATAGCCTTAATATCAATTTTTCAATTTTCAACTTGCTTTTTTTCATTTTATGAATCCTCTTCCGTGATATCATTCATAAATACATAATACACATTTCCATATCGTTCTGTATGCACAAAACGTCCATAATCAAGAACCCTTTTTTCGGTTCCATCTTTGCATATTATCCTGTATTTAACACGGTCAATATCCCTTTCCTGCTTAATCTGATTCGATATATCACACTCTACAATATCCAGATCCTCCGGGTGAACCATTCCTTTAAAAGAATTTCCGGTAAGTTTCAAAAATTCCTCTTCATTTTGGCAATTGTATAATTTTAACAGTTCCTGATTAAATGTAATAAGCCGTTCCTCGCCGTCTGCCTGATATACAAAAAAGCCTCCCGGCAGGAGTTCTGCGACCATTTCAATCTTGTTCAATGCCTCCTCCGTATCTACGCTTGTATTTCTTCTGTGTTCCTGTATTCTATTTTCATAATAACGGCTTTTATCCATATACATCATCTTGTCTGCAATTGCCACACTTTTTTCAAGATCTCTTGCATATTCGAGCCATACACTTCCCACAGCAGCCGAGTAATCCTCGCCCCACATTTCTTCCAGTTCTTTCAGTTTCGTATGAAAAAGTTCTTCACTTTCGTCAAAAGACAAAATCACAAATTCGTCGCCGCCAAAACGGTATTTGTTTGCTCCGTAAAATACCGTCGAAATCTTTTTGGCAACAGAGGCAATCAACCTATCTCCGGCTTCATGTCCCAAGGTATCATTGATCTCTTTCAAACCATTTACATCTGCAAAGACAATTCCAACTGCCTGTTTTCTTTTTTCCTCATCCTGTTCCATGCTTTCGATATCATTGTAATAGGCCTTACGGGTCTTAAATCCGGTCAGAGTGTCCATCTCCAAGTCAGAAATAATGCCGTTGCATTCCCGCAGATAAATCGCATTGTCCACACGCAGCTGCACAAGCGTTGGATCATAAGGTTTCACAATAAAATCAACGGCGCCAAGATCTAAACAGCGCTTTTCATCTCTCTCGCTGTCTAATACCGTGGTAACAATAACCGGAATTTTGCAAAAACCCGTATTCTGCGCTACATACTCCAGAAACTCAAATCCATTCATAACCGGCATCTGGATATCCAGCAAAATGGCAGAGATGTCTTGCGCATTCTTCTTAAGAATATTCAGTCCATCCTGTCCATTTTCCGCCGAAAGAATATGATATTTTTCCGCTAAACTGCTGACTAAAAATTCTTTATTAATTTCATTATCTTCTATTACCAGAAGGGTTCTCTTTTGCATACGATGGATCCTCTTTTCCTTTTATTTTGTTTTCTTTTGTCTTACCCTCACGCAGATCCATACCACAATACCGACAAGCACAATGGCACCGGAGAGTACCTGGGAAACTGCGATTCCGGTATTTCCAATCTGCAATTGATCCGTGCGGAGTCCTTCGATCCACACACGTCCCAGTGCATAACCCACGAGATAAAGCAAAAATATTTCTCCGTTAAATTTCTTTTTCGTCGTAAATACAAGGATTAATACGAGAACAAGAATATTCCAAAAGGATTCATATAAAAACGTTGGGTGTACCTGAATATACTGCACACCATCCACCGTTGTCATATGGCTTTTCATCAATTCCGTGATGTTTGCCGGATTTACCTGATCTACTCTCAGTCGCATGGCAAATAAACTATTGGTATATTCGCCAAACGCTTCCCGGTTAAAGAAGTTTCCATAACGTCCGATAATCTGACCAAGCACAAGCCCACCTACCGCGGTATCCGCAAGCAGAAAGAAATTGTATTTTTTTACTTTACAATATATAATTGCCGTTAATACTGCTGCGATCACGGCTCCGTAAATTGCCATTCCCCCACCGCGCGTATTAAAGATCTGAAGCAGATCATCTTTATAATTTTCCCAGCTGAACGCCACATAATACAATCTCGCACCAATCAGCGAAAAAATGATCGCATAAATGGCAAAATCTGTATATACTTCTTTTTTCTGCCCCGTTCTCTGGGCCTGATAACAGGCGAGCCAAAGCCCGGACAACATTCCCACCGCAATGATCATACCGTAAAATGCAATCGTAAATCCTCCGATGGTAATTCCTTTCGGAAGATGAGGAATGTATATTCCGATATTAGGGAATGCAATTTCTGCTGAATTCATACTCTATCCTTTCTGCGGACATTGTTCCGCATCATACTAGCGAATCCCAGAAAACTCCACGGAATCTTCTGGGACTGCCTGCTTCATTATACGTTAAATCGGAACAGTACGACGTCGCCGTCCTGCACCACATATTCTTTTCCTTCTGAACGGACAAGTCCTTTTTCTTTGGCTCCATTATAACCATTATTTTCCACCAGATGATCATAACTGACAACTTCTGCACGGATAAATCCACGTTCGAAATCCGTATGTATCTTTCCTGCCGCCTGCGGGGCTTTGGTTCCTTTCGTAATCGTCCAGGCTTTGGTTTCCATCTCACCGCTCGTGATATAACTGATAAGACCAAGCAGTTTATAACTTGCTTTGATCAATTTTTCCAATCCGGATTCTGCAATTCCAAGATCTTCCAAAAACATCTTCTTTTCTTCGTCATCCAATTCTGCAATCTCCTGCTCGATCTGCGCACAGATAACAAATACTTCCGAATTTTCATCTGCTGCAAACTGACGGACTTTTGCCACATGTTCATTCGTCGCACCATCATCTGCAAGATCATCTTCTGCAACATTTGCCGCATAGATAACCGGTTTTGCCGTGAGAAGATTGTACTCCTTAAACCAGGCTTCTTCCTCTTCACTCTGCAGTTCAAAGTTCTTTGCAAGATGTCCCTCTTCCAAAAATGCTTTTAAACGCTCCAGCATATCCACTTCTGCTGCCAGTTTTTTATCAGCTCTTGCCGCCTTGATACTCTTTGCCAGACGGCGTTCCAGAATTTCAATATCCGAAAAGATCAATTCCAGATTGATCGTCTCGATATCGCGAAGCGGATCAATGCTTCCATCTACATGCACAATATTGGTATCTTCAAAGCAGCGTACCACATGCACGATAGCATCTACTTCACGGATATTTGACAAAAACTGGTTACCAAGTCCTTCGCCTTTGGAAGCTCCTTTTACCAAACCGGCAATATCTACAAATTCAATGACAGCCGGCACTACTTTTGCAGAATGATTCATCTCTGCCAGCACATCCAGTCTCTCATCCGGCACCGGTACGACACCTACATTCGGGTCGATCGTACAAAACGGATAGTTTGCCGATTCTGCTCCTGCCTTTGTCAATGAATTAAATAACGTACTTTTTCCCACGTTGGGAAGTCCAACGATTCCGAGTTTCATTTTCTATCTTTCCTTTCTTCGTTAAGCCTTTATTTTCCATTCGCTATATTATATCATGTCACCAAGTGAAGCTTGATGACCTGCGCATGCATCAGCATGCTTCATTATACTTTGTCACCAAGCGAAGCTTGATGACCTGCGCATGCCTCAGCATGCTTCATTATACCATATCTGCTCGTCTTTGTCCACAAAGAACAAAGGTGCCACACCTTACAATTCTTCCAAAAGTCCCTGGATGCCTTCCCTTTCATAAATTTTCTTATAGTATGCCACTTCCTCCTGTATAATCTGGTCGATGACCCGCATACCCAGAAGCTCCACCGGCGCTTTGTCATCCGTCATAATATAATTTCCTGCCTCATACCGCTCGCTGTTTTCTGCCACCTGACGCATTAATGTTTGCAGCTGCGGATCGGTAAGACGTTGCATATTACTCTGAAATACATTCATCATATCTGCGTTAGTGGAAGCGAATAATTCGCGGTTTGTCGAACCATTTACATCGACGGTATACACATTGCCAAATACCGAGGAGATCGTATCGGAAAGATATTGATTGATATTTCCTTCACCGCTTCCCCGCATATTCATATTGACAACCATGACCCCCTTTTCCGTCAGATGTTCTCTTACCATCGTAAAAAATTCAACCGACGACATCTGGAAAGGAATGGTGATATCCTGATACGCATCGACCATGATCACATCGTATTTTTTCTGTTCTGCCTGTAAAAATGCTCTTCCATCGTACGTCGTGACATTTACATTATTTGGAAGCGAAAAATATTTACGCGAAAGATCGGTTATCTTTTCATCAATCTCCACCCCTTCCATGTTCATATTGCCGAAGTATTTTTTACACTGTGTGGCATAAGTTCCGGTTCCCATGCCGAGTATCAGGACATCCATTTCATCGGTATTCTTTTCCGGAACCATAAGGGGCGCCGCCATCGCATAATCATAATACATCCCGGTCAAGCCATCCTCTTTCATATAGACCGACTGTACGCCAAATAGCACATTGGTGGAAAGCGCCACCCTCCGGTCGTTTTCGGACACTTGAAGATAATTATAGATCGACTCTCCTTCGTAAGTAAGATCGTTCTGCCAGAAAGCAAAAGAATCGGAATATCCCAAAATGCAGCACAAGACAAATATAATGCCGGAAACAATCACTTTCTTTCTGCCGGTACGCGTTCCGATAAAATAAATCAGACCCAGTGCGAGCAAAATTCCTGCAAAAACAAGAAATGTGATCGAAGTTCCCACCGCCGGAATCGTAACAAATGTCGGGACAAATGTTCCGATAATGCTTCCAATCGTATTAAACGCGCCCAGTGTTCCCACGGTTTTTCCACTGTCGTCCAGGCTGTCCACCGAATATTTTACAAGAGACGGGGTAACCGTTCCAAGCAAAAACAGCGGAAATACAAAGATTACCATGCAGGCGGCAAACGCGGCAACGATCAAAAAGTTTGTACTGACAGTAAAGATCAACAGCGCCGATATGCCAAGTACAACGTATTTTCCCACAACCGGGATCAACGCAATCCACACTGCCGCAATTAAAATTCTGCCGTACAATTTGTCAGGATTTGGAGATTTATCTGCACTCTTTCCCCCATAAATATTTCCTAATGCCATCGCAATCATGATCGTACCGATAATAATGGTCCACACGATCTGCGAGGAGCTAAAATAGGGTGCCAGAAGACGGCTTGCCCCCAATTCGACTGCCATCACCGACATGCCGGCAAAAAATTCCGTCAGATACAAAAATAGTTTGTTTTTTAATATGTTCATATCTTTTTCCTTTCTAAAACAAATTCATTCGGTCGTTTATAATTTGCACCCTATCGGGTATAATTTCCACAAAATTCGCACCCGCCCTTTTGTCCGATGCAGTGTTCGCAGTCGCGGCAGACCGGAAGCACATCTTCTTTGCTCACAAGATAGATGCCAGCTACACTCATCGCCGGATGCATGGCACCTTTCTCGTACGAAACACCTGCTTTATCTGCATTCATCAGGGACAACAGGGTTTCTGCCGCCTCCAGCTCCATACCATAAAATCCCGGTCCAAACGCCGGGCTGCAATACCGTTCTTCCAGCACACTGTGCTTTCTGGTAAGACCCCCTTGCAGCCAGTCCCGGATCACATCCAGACACGCAATCCGGAAAATCTCAAAATAATACTGTTTTAGCAGGGCATCGTCTTCTTCCACTTTCCATTCCGGTGCATGAAAGGTATAAAAACACCCCGTCTCCACCTGGCTTCGGTCAATCTTTGCCAGCACCTGACAGGGAATCTTCTGACTGCCAAACTGAAAATAACCATCCTGAATGCACTCCGCTGAAAACGGCTGCAATAATACCGGCACATGATACAGATACTTGTATTTTTCCAAAACCGTGGCAATATTATGAATTGCCTTTGCTCTGTGTTCGCGGTACATTTCCTTATCCATCTTCTCCCAGAACGCGATCTGCGCCATCCGCTCCCAGATATCCTCGCGGAGTTTTCCAATATTTACCTGCAGCAGTTCATCACCAGAATCTACCTTGTGACACGGAAAATATTCACATTCTTTGTTTTGAAAAAATTTGTAACTGTTTTTTCTCATTTTCCACTCTTCTCCTCCGGCAGATATTTTCGGATCGTTTTAAACATATCTGGACAACATTTCCTTTAACTTCATTAACGTAACAGGTTTTGCCAGATGCTCGTTCATCCCGGCCTCTTTGCTTTTTCTCCGGTCTTCCGCAAACGCATTGGCGGTCATCGCAATAATCGGAATTTCTCTGGCATCTTCCCGCTCTAAACGCCGGATCTGTCTCGTTGCCTCGTATCCATCCATGACCGGCATCATAACATCCATTAAGATCGCCTGATAATGGCCTTTTTCGCTGTTGCTAAATTTTTCCAGCGCCTCTTTTCCATTGTACACAGCATCCACATCGGCACCGGCATCACAAAGCAGAACCTGCGCAATTTCCATATTGAGCGCATTGTCCTCTACTAAGAGGATCCGCATCCCGGAGATATCACACTCCTGTTGTTTCTCCGCCTTGCCAATATCTTCCGCAATCTCGAAAGGAATCGACACCACAAAAGTGCTTCCCACATTGACCTCACTTCGAATCTCGATTTCTCCCCCCATTGTGTCCACTAATTTCTTTACAATTGCCATGCCAAGTCCACTTCCCTGGTAAGAACTTCTGGCATCCTCTAATTCCTGTGAAAAGGGTTCAAAAATATGCTGCAGATACTCTTCTTTCATTCCGATTCCCGTATCCGATATGATACACCGGTAGCAGACACGGTTTTCTTTCACCCAGGCAAGCTCTGCTTTACAGGAAATGCTGCCCCCCGGTTTGTTATACTTTACAAAATTATCATCCTCAAGACGACTCATCTCCAGCACATCATTGATCAAACTCAAAAGGTGGCTGGCTGCGACTTTTGTCTTTTCCAGGTTTTCTTTCATAAATTCGATATCTTCCGGATGTTTGTCATTGATCTCAAGCATTCCGATAATTCCATTGAGCGGAGTACGGATATCGTGGGACATTCTTGATAAAAACTTGGATTTGGCTATATTGGCACGTTTTGCCTCCTCCATCGCATCTTCCATTGCTTTTATCTGCTGCCGCTCTTTTTCTACAATTTCCTGCACATCCCGAAGACCAAATACAATCTCATTTTTGTCAAGATCCGCATAAACGACAGAAAGATACGACTCACCCAGCGCCTGCAGCATAGCGCGGTTGTGCTCCGTATCTTGTTTTGCTTTTTCCAGATCATTTAATGTTGTTTTTAAATTCTCCTCTGCCATTTTGACTCCCCTCTAGCGAAAGTTATTTTATCTTTTGTTCGTACTCCATTGCTTTACGGAATGCCTGCACATTTTTTACTACGTCTCCGTGGAACACTTTTGTCCCCGCTACGATCACATTTGCTCCGGCATCCATAACTTCGTAAATATTATTAAGATCCACGCCACCATCTACTTCGATATCCACATCGAGTTGATTTTCATCAATGTAGGTGCGGAGGCGGCGGATCTTATCAAACGTATCCTTACGTATTTTCTGTCCTCCATATCCCGGTTCTACCGTCATGATCAAAACCATATATAATTTTGGAAGAATATGTAAAATTCCATCAATGTCCGTCATCGGTTTGATTGCTACGGCAGGTTTTTTTCCTGCTTTTATGATCTCATCGACCGTCGCCTCAAGATTATCACAGGCCTCTGCATGGACGGTAATCCCATCGGATCCGGCATAAGCAAACTCACGCACATAGCGGATCGGTTCCTGTACCATAAGATGTACATCAAAAAACGTATCGGTACATCCGCGGATTCCTTCGATCACAGGGATCCCGAATGAAATATTATTGACAAACATTCCATCCATAATATCAATGTGGATATAATCTGCTCCTGCTTTGATCACGGTGTCGAGTTCTTCTCCAAGTCTCGCGACATCAGCTGCCAAAATTGAAGTTGATAACTTATAATTCATAGTCTTCCCCCATTTTCATTAGTTGTATTTTCTCTTTTCCCATTCTTTTAATTCCTCATACATCTGAAGATAATTTTCATAACGAACCGAACTGATCTGCCCGTTCTCCAGCGCCTCTTTTACTTTACAATCCGGCTCATGCGTATGGGTACACCCCAAAAATCTGCATTGCCCCTCATACGGATGAAATTCTGAAAAGTAATCTTTTAATTCTTCTTTGGTAATGTCCGGAATCTTTAACGAACTAAATCCCGGCGTATCAAACAGATAGGTGGAGACATTGATACAAAACAATTCCGAATGTCTTGTCGTATGCCTTCCGCGTCCAATCTTTTCACTGACCGAACCGGTCTCCATCTTTGCTTCCGGATACAGTTCGTTGAGTGTGCTGGATTTTCCCACGCCGGAAGGTCCGGCCAACACCGTCGTCTTTCCTTCCAATACCTGCTGCAGCCGGACAAGTCCCATCTTTTTCCTGGTACTGATGGTAAGCACCTGATTGACACATTTTTCATAAATAGCTGCCAATCGTTTTGCCTCTTCTTCCGATACAATATCCGTTTTATTAAAACAGATCACCGTCTCAACTCCCTGCCGCTCCATCATAACCAGAAAACGGTCCAGCAGATTGAGATTCGGCATCGGATCTGCCATCGCAAATACGACAACTGCCTGGTCCACATTCGCCACTTCCGGACGGATCAGCTGATTTTTTCGTGGCAGGATTTCTTCGATATTACCTATTTTTTCTTCGTTTGAAACGACTTGTATCCGCACATTGTCACCGACAAGCGGCTTAATCTTATCTTTTCGGAAACCGCCTTTGGCTTTACATTCATACGTATGCAAAGTACCATTTTCTTCACAGTTTACATAGTAAAACCCGGCGATTCCCTTAATGATCTTTCCTGTTAAATCCATTAATTTGCAACCCTCTTGAAAGTTACATTGTACGTTGCAACCTGCTGTCCATCACGGTAAACGGTAATCTCTCCCTGGTTTGCACTGCTTCCTTTGATTCCGTCAAGGGTCCAAGGGAAATCATAATACGTCTTATCTTCTTCCCGTACCGTCGTCGTGTTGCCATCTTGTTTCAAAACAACTTTGATCTTTCCGGTGTCCGTCTCATACTCAAATGGATTAGCGATTGTGACACTTCCCTCATAAGTATAAGTTATTTCCGGACCAAGGCTCAAAGTGATATCCACTGTGCTTCCCTCTTCTACTTCATTTCCGCCGGATACACTCTGTACGCAGACACGGTTTTTCTGTGTAGACGAATAACTCTTTGTCTCCGAGCCATACTTCAAGCCCACTTTTTCCAGTGCACTCTTTGCCTGGCTTCGT
>DJNB01000030.1:6727-14842 GCA_002435545.1 Lachnoclostridium sp. UBA6475 | reverse complement strand
TAGACTCCACGGCGGACTTGGATCAGTTCGCCATTTTTCGCCTTATCAAGCATCTTGTAATACTTGCTTCTCCCTTGTCCTTTGACGGTGGATGATGATATGAATTGTTCGGTATTACGCATATACATAAAATAATTCTGTACAAAGATACTACAAATTTCTATAAATGTAGTACGTTTGTACAGAAGATATGAGTAGGTATTTTCTCGAAAGACTATGCTGACGTACGTACTATATTGGTTTTCTGAGAATTAGAATGGCGATAATTTTCCCGAGCACAAAGACAAGTGCCGCAGTTCCTATCCATATCAGTGCTTTCTGCCACCATCTGAGGATATTAACTTCTTTCTCGATGACGGCCACAATCTCCGAGTTCACCGCCGTAATGTCCGCAAGCAGTTTTCTGTTCTCCGATGATAACAAATCAATGGTCTTTCAGAAAGTCGTTCTTCTGCTTGCGTGAACCGACAATCCAAGTTACGGGGCGATGAATTCTTTTCCGCAATGCTGGCAGATTTTGCGGTAGGTTCTTCTTGGTGTGTCCATAGCGGGTCACTTGGGCTTCGGCTACGATTTTCGGTGTCCATCTTTGTTCAAGGTTGTTCAACGTTGTCCAACCTGCGGAGTTCTTCGGCTGTGTGGTCGGAAAGGCGTGAAATCTTGTACCGCATAAGGTACAAATGCGGTACAAATCAAGACGGAAAAGCGTAGAAAAGCATTAACATATCAATAATCGTTAAACTTTTACCTCGGAGGTAAGAGGCTGATATTTAGTGCTTTTCTGCTTTGTTTCGATGGATTTTGATGTTCGGCTATTTCCCTATGCAACATCTTCACATCCTTGACAGTCAAGCGCATTGCACTTTAATCGGTACGAATGATAACTCAACATTTAGTCAAACATCCTAAGAATATTCAAATCCTTGATATTCAGTCGTTGCGCATATCACCTCGTACCACGCTTCTTCTTTGTGTCATTTTGCGGTGGCTCTGATGCAGCAAAGATACTTATAATCAGTGAGAAACGAGTAGAAAATGGCAGAATTGTGATAGTGAGACATCGAATTAGTCCTGTTTTATAGAAAAATTGAGGTAAAACGCAATAACTTGGATAATTATTTCCATAATCTTTCTTGATTATCCAAGATAATTTTTACCTTTGTAAATCAAGAAACACATGAAAGGATATGGCAAAGAAAGACATCAATCGCATCAAGATAGTATTGGTTGAAAATAAAAGGACAGCTAAGTGGTTGGNNTTGTAGAAAAGAAGAAAACAGCGAAATGGTTGGCTGGGGAACTTGGCAAAGACCCTGCTACTGTCAGCAAATGGTGTACCAATGTCTCGCAGCCCAGCCTTGATACGCTTGTAGAAGTGTCCAAAGCTCTTGACATAGATGTGAGAGAACTACTCGTATCTACCAAGGAAGAACCAAAATATATTCGTGTTGAATGATGGCAGACGAAAGACAAACATTATATAAAGTTGGCGATGAGGTGATGTTCACATTAAACGGAATAAAACGAGAAGGAATTGTTTTCATTGTTGATGCTAATGGGATATTCGAACGCCCCAAAGTCCCATCTTATGATATTTGGGTAGAAAGCGAGAATATGCTTTATAAACATGTACCATACGACATGGTCTGTAAGAAACAACATTCATAATGAATACAAAAGCAAAACCATTTATCATATGGGTTAGCGGAAAATAAAGAACTAAGGATTATGGCAAGATTATAGTCAAAGATCGAACCATAAAGACGATCAATAAAGATGGAATAGGTTACATCTGAATAACAGACATTGCCAAACAGAAGAATGGCGAAGACCCTAATGGCGTTATCGGAAATTGGATGAGAAACCGCAATACTATCGAATTTCTTGGCATATGGGAAAGTCTGTATAATCCTAATTTTAACCCCATCGAATTCGAGGGGTTTAGAAAAGAAGCTGGATTAAATGCTTTCACAATGTCACCAACAAAATGGGTAGAAGCAACTTGTGCTATTGGTATAAAAGCTATATCCGGACGATAAGGCGGAACTTATGCTATCTCAGATATTGCATTTGAATTTGCGTCTGCCATTAGCCCGGTATTTAAGTTGTATCTTATTAAAGAATTTCAACGATTAAAAGAAAAAGAAAATGATTTGCAAAAATTAGAATGGAATGCGAAGCGGTTTCTTTCTAAGAATAATTATTTGATTCAGACAGATGCAGTGAAAAATTATTTGATCCCTGCTTGTAATTATCGAGAGGAATTGCAATGGCTTCCTTATGCAGAAGAGGCAGATTTGTTAAATGTTGCATTGTTTGGATTCACCGCGAAAGCTTGGAGAGAAGCAAACCCAGAACTTGCTAAAAAGAGTAATGTTAGGGATTACGCAACTATAAATGAACTTGCGGTATTATCAAATCTTGAATCTCATAATGCTCAGATGATTCGAGAAGGAAATGATAAGGCAGATAGATTTGCAGTTTTGAAGGAAATAGCGGAATATCAGCTGCGCATTCTGAATGAGGCTGAAACAATCAATAATAGGATAGAGGAAAAAATTTCTGTGTGATTGCTGTAAATATGCACACTTAAATTATATCTGTTTTCCCATGGGGCTATATCTATACAATGGATAAATGAATTGAAAAACATCCGCAAAAGTATTGAAAATGCGGATTGCTTTTGCAATTAGACATTGACGAGAAGCAAAGATTGTAGTAAAATTTAGAAAAACATCCGCAAAAGTATTAAAAATGCGGATGTTTTTAAGAAGGGGGCGCAAACTATGAAAAAACGTGCGGAATGTTTGGAAAAATATGGATCGGATTATTTTATTGAAAAAAAAATAAAAGAAGGTGAGCTGTTCAAAATTGAGAAGGGAATATATTCTGAAAAGCAATGTGTTCCAGAGATTGCAATGCTCGTTTATAAATATCCCAATGCAGTTGTAACAATGAAGAGTGCATTTTCTTTTTATGGCTTAACTGATGTTATACCAAATGAATGTGACCTTGCAACAACACGGGATGCAGCAAAAATTAAGGATACAAGAGTAAAGCAATATTTTGTTTCAGATGATTTTTTTGAGAAAGGAATTGAAATTGCGGATTATAAGGGATACGATATACGAATTTATAATAAGGAACGTATGCTTATTGAACTTGTGCGATATAAAAGTAAACTTCCCTTTGATTACTATAAAGAAATTATTTTAAATTATAGAAAACTGCTACCACAACTGGATATACAGAAAATTCAAGATTACGCATTTGCAGCACCAAAAAGTAATAAGATTTTTCAAATCTTACAGATGGAGGTATTTTAATGATCAATCTGCAAAAGATGACACAAAAATATAGAGATTCCGGTTATGCGGAATCAAACGCCGATGCACGCGTATGTCAGGATATTGTTTTGAAAGCAATTGAGCAAAGTGATTTTGGGGATAATGTAACAGTAAAGGGTGGTGTTGTTATGCGCAGCATTACAGGGGATGTAAGACGCGCTACAGAAGACATTGACTTGGATTTTATTAAATTCTCATTGGGAAATGATTCTATTAGGTATTTTATTTCAAAATTAAACTGTTTGGATGGAATTAAGATAGAAATTAAGGATAATAAAATTGAACAGCTTTCTCAACAAGAGTATAGTGGAAAGCGAGTACATATTGTAATTAACGATGTTTTTGGTAATTCTATTTCGAGTAAAATTGATCTTGGTGTACATGCAAATATGAAAATAGAACAAAACAGGTATTGTTTTGACGTTTGTATGGATGATGAAGGGGCAAGTTTATTGATTAATTCGTGTGAACAGATCTTTGTTGAAAAACTGAGATCATTATTGCGCTTTGGTCCTCTTTCTACAAGATATAAAGACATATTTGATTTTTGTTATTTGAAAGATCATGTAAATATACAAAAACTAACAGAGTGTATAAAGTTTTACATCATTGATGAACCATCTATGAGAGAAAAGGATATGGATAGCGTGAGAAAGCGGATTTCTCGTACGTTTTTAAATCGTCAGTTTAAAAATAACGTAGAGCATTGTGGTGACAGAAATTGGTTACAAATTGATGTTGAAGTTTCATTTGAGCTTATTCAGGAGTTTTTAGAACAGATCAACCTGCAAAATAGTATCTAGCTTTAAAATGCAACCACATTCCACTTGCAATTTACAGCCATTCGTGCTATCATATGGCTAACGAGCGATAGCCAACTAGCTACGAAGCGTTGCTAAAAGACGAACTGAAAGGACTGAGTGAAGAGAAGCAGATAAATGGTTATGCGTTTGTAGCAGTAAAAAGGAGAGATAAAAATATGAAAGCAAAAGCAGCCGATTGGTACAAGAAAAATTGGAGTCTGGATATTAAAAATATGTCATGGGTGGAAAATACGCCAAACGAGGTGGATTTTATTATTGACATGTGCAAACTAAATGGAAGCGAACGGATTCTGGATCTGGCATGTGGATATGGCAGACATTCTCTGGAGTTTGCAAAACGAGGCTTTGAGGTGGTTGGTGTTGATATCACTCCATGCTATATCGAAGATGCCAGAAAAAGTTCAAGGGATATGAGTAATGTTTCTTTTATTTGCAGTGATATAAGAGATATTACATTTGAAGATGAATTTGATGTTGTACTGAATCTGGCAGATGGAGCAATTGGATATCTGGAAACAGATGAGGAAAATCTTAAGATATTTGATGCAGTGTCAAAAGCATTGAAAACAGGCGGGCATCATATATGTGATCTTGTAAATGGGGATTATGCCAATGCACATTTTCCTGTAAAATTATGGGATGCCGGGGAGGAAGAAATCTCATTATCAGAATTTGACTGGGATCCGGAAACAAAAATTATGTTATTTGGCAATCAAAATTTTGCGTATGGTCAGATGTTGAGTAAGCCACATATCCCGGAGGGAGACCCAACGCGGGTTTATACGCTGGATGAGATGAAATGCATTATGTCAAATAGGCATATGAACGTGGTCGAAGCATTTGCAGGATACAGTAAAAATATTTGCAGTCAAAACGATTTTCAGATGTTAGTACATAGCAGAAAAAAGTAATAAAGCAAGGAGGACACGATGAGTAATAACCGAAAAGAAGAAATTGTTCTTACAACACTTGAACTTGCGGCGCAGAAAGGGCTTGCCAATGTTTCCATGAGTATGATCGCTGACAAAATAGGGATAAAGAAGCCTTCACTTTATAAACATTTTAAATCAAAGGATGAGATCGTGGAGGCGATGTATCAGTTTCTCAGGCAGCAGGCAAAAGAAAAAGCAAACATAAAACCGATGGATTACAGTACATTTTTCGCGGGGAAAACGGCATACGATGTATTGCAGTCGGTAGTTCATGGTTATCTTCAAATGAACCAGCAGGAACAAATGCTCAATTTTTATAAGGTGATTTATTCGGAAAGACCTTTGAATCCTATGGCGGCTAAAATTGTTGTCGAGGAAACGGAAACGATGATCTTAGCGACGAAGCAGCTATTTTATGCGATGGAAGTGCATAACGTGCTTCATTTTAACAATGCAGATATGAGCGCAGTCAGTTTTGCCATGACGATCCACGGACTTATGGATTATGAATTGGATCAAAGATATGGTGAGTGCGAAGATGAGAAGAGCAATCTTTTGGAAGATTATTTAAAATGGTTTTGTGAGGAGAATGTGGTATGAGGGAGAAAAAGAATTTGTTGAATTATTGCGGATTACTCGGGATTGCTGCGTTTTTGTCGTATACCGCCGCCGTTGTTTTTGCGCCCCTTGCATATCCGGGATATAACTGGATGGCGCAGGCGGTAAGTGACCTGAGTGCGTCAAATGCACCGTCACTTCGGTTGTGGAACCAGCTTAGCTGCGTGTATAACGTATGCACTTTGGTGTGCGCGATGATGGTATGTGTTGGCATTCAGGGAAAAAAGACCCGGCTTTTGCGAGTGGGGATTTATCTGTTTACTATTATGGAATGGGTTTCAGCGGTTGGCTATGGCTGTTTTCCGTTGAGCGACAGCGGATATGCCGGGACATTTCAGGATCAGATGCATATTTTCTCGACGGTGGTAGTTGTTTTACTGTCTATCGGATCGCTTGTTATGATAATGATTGCAGGGGCGAAGGATAAAAGCTGTCGTTCTTACGGTATATTTGCAGCAATTGCGCTTGGAATGATGATGGTAGGTGCGATGGGCATGAATATTGTGCCAAAAGAATACTTTGGTGTTGTCGAACGGTTCAGTGTGTTTGCAGCGACAGGATTTAATGCCGTGCTGGGAGTGCAGCTGTTTCGAATGAAATCTGCAGAGCAGGAGTAACACAAATATACATAAAGGGAAGGAATGAGTGAGAATGAGCAATATTGTTGTTTTAATGGGGAGTGTGCGAAAAGGCGGCAATACGGATCTGCTTGTGCAGGCATTTGCGGAGGGAGCCGAGAAAAATAATACGGTTGAAATAATTTCCGCAGCCGATTACAAAGTGAACCCTTGTATTGGATGTAATACCTGTTTTGAAAGAGAGGGAAACAGGTGTTTTCAGGAGGATGATATGCAGGAGATTTATGAAAAACTGAAAGCAGCAGATGTACTCGTTATTGCTTCGCCTGTATATTTTTATGGCGTCAGTGCGCAGTTAAAGGCAATTATTGACAGACTGCACACTCCTATGCGAAATGAATTTGAGATTAAAAAACTGGCATTGATATTAGTAGGTGCAGCCACTTTGCCGGAGCTGTTTGATTCGATTAAGGTACAGTATCAGTTAGTGTTAAATTATTTTAAACTTGAGGATGCGGGAATGGTGCTTGTGAGAGGGGCAAAAGATAAGGGGGATGTGAAAAATACAGAGGGTTTAGAGCAGGCTTATCAACTGGGTTTGTCGATTATCTAGCCGGATGACACGATTCGTATCACCGATGTGACGGGGCGTTTCTTACTATTTTTCAGAGAATATGTTATCTTCTGATCAGCCATTAGGCAAAAACAAAAAGGAAGGTAAAAGACATGAAGAAAAATGGAAAGAAACAATTGATTTTGGGAGGCAGACTAATTGTAATATTTGTGATTTGGACATGGCTGATACAATGTATTGATGTGCAGACGGTGGGACAGAGCGGAACAGAAATTGGATTTGCTACATTTAACTGTTGGTTTCATAGTATGACAGGAGTGCATATGTGCCTCTATACAGTTACAGATTGGTTAGGTCTTGTGCCGCTGTTTGTATGTATAGTATTTGGTGGCATAGGTCTAGGGCAGTTGATCAAAAGAAAAAGCCTTTTTAAAGTAGACCGAGATCTGATCCTGCTTGGAATGTATTATATTATTGTAATATTTGGCTATTTATTTTTTGAAATGGTTCCGGTCAATTACCGGCCTGTTTTAATCGAAGGAATCCTGGAAGCGTCGTATCCATCGTCCACAACACTGCTTGTATTGAGTGTCATGCCGACATTGATTTTTCAGGTGAAACGGAGAATTGAGAATCGCGTAGTGAAAAATACAATATGCTTTTTGACAATTGCGTTTTCTGTATTTATGGTAATAGGAAGGCTGATTGCCGGAGTACATTGGTTTACGGATATTGTTGGCGCAGTTATTTTAAGTGCAGGATTATTTTTTATATATAAAGCAGCCGTAACGTTAATCTACAATAAATATGGAAATAAATGGTAATTAATACAGGGAGATGTTCATATGGAATTTAATGAAAAACTTCAGCAGTTAAGAAAAAGCAGAGGACTCACACAGGAAGAACTTGCAGAGGCTCTGTATGTATCAAGAACTGCTGTCTCGAAATGGGAATCCGGCAGAGGGTATCCCGGTATAGATTCACTTAAGGTAATAGCAAACTATTTTACAGTAACAATCGATGAGCTGCTGTCGGGGGAAAAACTGCTTTCTATTGCGGAAAAAGAGAACAAAGCAAAGATGCAGAATCTTTGCAGTATGCTGATAGGTATGATAGATGTATTGCATTTGCTGCTGATTATACTGCCGCTTTACCCGAAATCCATGCATGGGTACATTTCAGCGGTAAACTTATTTGCTTATACAGAGGCGGCTGTGCTAAATCAAATGGTTTACTGGGGGA
>DJNB01000030.1:0-6716 GCA_002435545.1 Lachnoclostridium sp. UBA6475 | reverse complement strand
TGGGGATGTTTCTTTCGTGCATTTTAATTGGATTTGTTGAGATTGTAATTACCTGTTTGAAAGCTGTAAAAACGTACAAAATAATACTGCCGGTTTCTATGGTAATAAGCATTTTAACAATCCTGTTTTTGGCGATGGCAAGGGAAACCTATGCAACGGTTCTGGCATTCCTTTTCTTTCTTTTGAAAAGCTTTTTATACATAAAAGCATCGTGCGAAAAACAAAAGACAGGATCGTTTTCGCTTGACAAGTTACCATTCGGTAACTATAATATAAGGTAATCAAACGGTAACTTATATTTTTACACGTCGTCGTACAGACAGGATTGCATTAAATCCATTGTGCAGGGCGGCATTTTCAGGAGGTAAGGAAAGAATGAAAGCGGTTATATATACGACAAATAGCGGAAGTACAGCGGAGTATGCAGAGTTATTAGGGAAAGAATGGAATCTGCCTGTATTTCGTTTGCAGCAGGCAAAAAGCAAAGTATCTTCCGGCGCAGAGATTATTTATCTTGGGTGGATTATGGCAGGTGGGATCAAAGGATACAAAGAGGCAGCCAAACGTTATAAAATAGGTGCGGTTTGTGGCGTCGGCATGGGGCAGACGGGTACGCAGTTAAAGGAAGTGCGGGAGAAAAATGCAATTCCCCGGACGATACCTCTTTTTACATTGCAGGGGAATTTTGATGTGAAAAAACTTCATGGAGCATATCGTTTTATGATGAGTATTATGGTTAAAACTGCCGGGAAAGCACTAGCGGAAAAAGCAGATCGTACTCCGGAGGAAAATGATATGCTGGACATGATGTTAAATGGCGGAAAACGTGTGACAAAGCAGAATCTGAAGGCAGTTATCGACTGGTATAAAAACAGTTATTTGCAGGAGGCAGAAAATGAAAGACAAGATTTATCCAAGAACCTCAGATAATCAGACGGTTTATCTGAAAAATGTTGTAAATAATCCCAATATAGAGGTTGGAGATTACACGATGTACAACGATTTTGTACAGGATCCAATAGACTTTGAAAAGAACAATGTTTTGTACCATTATCCGGTTAATCAGGACAAACTGAAAATAGGAAAATTCTGCTCGATTGCGTGCGGAGCAAAGTTCTTATTTACAAGTGCGAATCACACATTGAAATCGTTGTCAACTTATCCATTTCCGATCTTTTTTGAAGAGTGGCAATTGGATGGAAAGGATATTTGCGATGCGTGGGATAATAAAGGGGATATTGTCATCGGCAATGATGTGTGGATTGGTTTTGAAGCGGTCATTCTTTCCGGTGTGACGATTGGAGATGGTGCAGTGATCGGCAGCCGGGCGGTTGTCACAAAAGATGTCGAACCTTACACAATTGTTGGAGGGGTTCCGGCAAAGGCAATCCGTAAACGTTTCGATGAGCAGACAATAGAAAAATTGGAAAAAATTGGATGGTGGAATTGGAATGAAGAACAGATCAGGCAGAACATTGGGGCAATACAAGCCGGAGATGTTGATGCGTTGAGCAAGTTCAAAATCGAATGAAATCAATACAGCGGCTTGCCCTCTTTCGTATACCAATTTACACCATTTGTCAAAATGTAATCTTCTCCGCCGCGGATCGCATCACAGTAATCCCGGATGTCCTTTAATTTTCGGCGGAATGCCACGCCGCCACCAAATAGAGACGTATTGTGAATGTCGGAGCCGGCGGTCATCGGAAGATGATATTTTGCGGCATAAGCGATTGCTTTTTCGTCATATTCCGGGTTGTTGTGGCTGAGGCTTTTTGGATGGGAGTGGGTGGCATTGATGCCCTCCACGCCATCGACATATTTTGGAAATAAACGGATTTCCGGGATATATGGTTCTTCACGAAACGGATGCGCGTGGATAACCATTCCACCGGCTTCATGTATCCATTCATACTGTTCCTCGATCGTGGCGTTTTCAATTTCAGGGTGGGAAATGAGCCATTCAAGAGTAATGCCATATACTAAAAATTCGGTGCCCCGGTAACCGGCTTCGTAGCCAAAGAAAACGTCGAGTCCTATTTTTTCACCCCATTTCCTGGTTTCCTCATAAGCGCGGTAATA
This sequence comes from Lachnoclostridium sp. UBA6475, assembly GCA_002435545.1. Classification (GTDB taxonomy): domain Bacteria; phylum Bacillota; class Clostridia; order Lachnospirales; family Lachnospiraceae; genus Eubacterium_F. The sequence goes on along the minus strand of DJNB01000030.1, from coordinate 4,634 downwards.
TTCGCGGATCCATTTTTCCCACGGCAGAGACCGGTCAATACAATGGTTTCCATGCCAGTTGTGATTGGTCACAATGATCCCGGTGTAACCTGCGTCCTTGCACGCCTGCGCCATTTCTTTTCCGGTGGAGCGGGCACAGGCAGAGGCTTCGCTCGTGTGCAGATGGGTCTCGTATAAATAAGGATAATCTTTTTGAATTTTTTCGTGGTCAGTCACAGGAACACTCCCTTTCAAAATATTTGAAAACAGTATAGCATGTTTAAAACAGAGGTGCAAGAATACAATAGCATCTTGACAAGTAACCATTCGGTAACTATAATATAAAGTGACCGACCGGTTACTTTATATTATAAAAGGAGGAAGTGCGATGAAACTTTATTTTGGAAATGCGACGACAACGGCAACGACGATCATGATCTTGTGTCTTTTGGGATTTATGGTTTATACGGTCACCCATCGGAACAATGTTACATACTGGGGGCGCAGAAGCCTGTTTTTACTGGCGTTCGGGCTGGTGATATGCTGCTTTGCCGCGGCGAGAGATGGTTTGGATAAAACGATACAAAATGCAGTAGATGGGAGCTGTGCACCGGGAATATTTCCGCTTATAAGTTTTCCCAATCTCATCGGCTGTATTGGCGCAGCAATCATTGTGATCGCAGCCATTGCGACGCCGATTGCAAAATCCCAGCTGGCAAGAGAAGTCTGGTTTTATGTTATGTCGAGCGGAGTGATCTTGAAAATTGGTGTAATGGAAATCGCAAGGATCCTGCGATAGATGGTTCCGGGACATTGTAAAATGACATCCATGACATATAGTGTCATCTATATTTGGTAGAATTTATATAATGGTATTTTTGATAGTATAGAAAGGGGCATTTGTTATGGATGTGTATTCTTTGATCAATTCAAAAGACATTGCGGAATATTTGCGCGAAATCCACTATGAATTTAATTCGCTGGAGACGGCGTGGCTCATTTGGAAAAACGATTATCTTACGTTTGAGGAGAAAAAGGAGAAGTGGCACGAAGTGATCGAGACGATGCCGGACTGCGAGGTGTCGGTACGTGAGACCTGGCACGCAGGTTGGGAAAGTCTTCATCAGATGATGCAAGAGTATATGGATCTGGTGGATGAGATTTGGGAAGATTTTGAGAAAGATCCGGAACCTGGGAAATATGTCTATCAGAATTCGTATTATGATGAATTAGAGCAGTATAACAGAGCACGCGAAGTTTTTCCGGATTTTAGAAGCTGCGCGGAGGATGCCAGAGAGGGCGTTTCTTATGTTGATCTGCCGGTTGTTACGTATTGGCTGGAACGACAGGCAGTGCAGGATGTAGAGGACAGAGTTATCTTGACGTATCGGAAAGATGGGGCATTTATGAATGTGCTTGAAAAGGGAAATCAGACGACGAAGGAGAAGGAGCTGCTTTATGACAGTTTTGAAGGCATTTGGCTGGATATCCCGACACCGTTTAAGAAAGGGGATATTGTGTGGAATCCATGTGGTCAGGATTCCGATGAAAGAATTATCGTTGTGGATGGAATATCCAATTGGGGCGATACGGAATTTTTGCAGAAAAGTGGAGATTCTTCGGACATGTATGTATATGGTTATCTTCCCGCTCCGGATGGGTCGGTTTATTATCATTCATTAATGCGGAGTAATTATATGGATATGGAATATTATCACGGAACATTTCTGAAACATGAGAGGATTCTGAAGGTGCTGAGTGATTATTTGAAAGGGAACATTTCCCTGTATCATTTTTTGATCTTATATCGTAAGTCGCTATCGGATATGGCGCCAAAGGATATTTCATTAAATGAGATTATTGAGGAAGAGTTTGACAGGTATAAAATGTAATAGATTTGAAAAAACATGCAGGTACAAATACAGGTGAAAAATTCCTTGAAAAGTACCGGAAAAAGATGTAAAATAGCAGAAAAAATTTAGGAGGAACTCTTATGAGAAGAAAGAATGGATGTATTGCTTTGGGACTTTCCGTAGCGCTGGTGCTTGGAATGGTTTCGAATGTAAACGCAGATGCTGCCAAAAAGCCAGTTTTAAGTCAGAAGAAAGTAATAATTCAACGTGGTAAAAGTAAAGTCATTAAAGCCAAAAATACAACAAAGAAAGTAAAATGGGAAATCGTTTCAGGAAAAACGAATATTAATGTTACTAAAAAAACAAAAAAATCTGTAACGATCAAAGGAGTAAAAAAAGGGTCTGCTAAAATTAGTGCTGCCATTGGAAAAAAGAAATTATTTTGCAAAATAACGGTAAAAGATAATAAAAAAACGCAAGAGGCAACGACAAAACCGGAGCCGACGCAGCCCCCGGAATCGACAGCTGCGATAGTACCGGAACCGACGCAGACCCCGGAACCACCCGCTATCACAGTCCCGGCGCAGACGCAGACTCCGGAACCACCGGCTGCCACAGTCCCGGCGCAGACGCAGACCCCGGAACCGCCGGTTACCGAAGCCCCGGAGGAAACACAACTGCCAGACAATACGGTAAAAAATGAAGCGGATGTGAAAGCATTAAAGACTTTGATTGCGGAGCAGAAAGAGCGTGGCGCAAGGATTGATGAAGATCTTGATAGCAATCAATATGGCTGGGAAAATGGAAGATTGGTATCTATTGCCTGGGGTGATGAAGGAGATGAAGAACTATGTGGCGTAAGTGGAGATATTTCCTTTGCTCCATTTGATGCTTTGACGTATCTCAACATTAATAATAATAAGATAACCAAGTTAGATATTACGAAAAATGAAAATCTTGATACACTAGAATGTGGGAATAATCAACTTAGTACATTAGATATTTCAAACAATAATAAATTAACATTTTTATATTGCTGCGATAATCAGATTAAAGATTTGGACGTTACTCAAAAAGCAGACTTAGGTTTATTTAGTTGTGCCAATAACCAGCTTAGTACAATTGATGTTTCTCATAATCCGAAGTTGACACATTTATATTGTGGAAATAATCCACTTACGTCAGTGGATGTTACAAATAATCCGGAATTGACAAATTTTGGATGCGGAGGTGATCGGATTACTACGCTTGATCTGTCAAACAATCCACATTTAACGGAGTTTTCTTGTGAGTATAACCAGTTAAGCAACTTAGATATTACAAACAATCCGGAATTGTCATTTTTCAGATGTGCCAATAATCAGTTAACTAGTTTGGATGTTTCAAAGAACGTGAAATTAGAAACGTTGGATTGTGAAAATAATCAGTTAAGTAAATTGGATGTTACAAACAATCCGGAGTTAGTAATGCTGGGATGTAATGATAACCGGATAAGTGATTTGAATGTTACAAATTGTACCAATTTAAAGAACTTGTCATGTTCTTCTAATAAACTTTCTGAGTTGGATGCCTCAAAAAATGTGCAATTAGAAAGTTTGGCATGTGGCGACAATCAATTAACGTCGCTGAATGTTTCAAATTGTGTCAATTTAAAACACTTGTATTGTTATTCTAATCAACTTTCTTCTCTGGATGTGACAAAGAATGTGGAATTAGAAAGTTTGCAGTGTGCTATAAATAAATTAACATCCCTTGATGTTTCAAAAAATACAAAATTAACCAATTTCTATTGTGATCAAAATGTAACGGTTACAGGGTATAATCCGCAGCCAACAGTAGCACCAGCTAAAAATGAAGCGGATGTGGCTGCATTAAAGGCTTTGATTGCTGAGCAGAAAGAGCGCGGCGCCAGCATTGACGAAAATATTGATAGCGATCAATATATGTGGGCAAACGGAAGATTGGTGTCTATTATATGGGGGCCTACAAATAGTCAGGAAACATCTACATTTAATGTAAGCGGAGAGATTTCCTTTGCACCATTTGATGCTTTGACAAATTTGCAAATTAATAATAATAAGATAACTAAGTTAGATGTTACTAAAAATCAAAAATTGATGGGTCTTGTTTGTACAAACAACCAGCTTACTGATCTTGATGTATCAAATAATTTGCAGTTAAATGGGCTTTTTTGCAGCAATAATCAGTTAGGTGATTTGAACGTCACAAAGAATGAAAAATTACAAAGTTTGTGGTGTGGAAGTAATCAGTTAAGTGAGTTAGATGTTACCCAAAATACGGAATTAGTAATGCTGGGATGTGACAACAACCAAATAAGTGATTTGAATGTTACAAATTGTACCAATTTAAAGAACTTGTCATGCTCTTCTAATAAACTTTCTGAGTTGGATGTCACAAAAAATGTGCAATTAGAAAGCTTAAGCTGCGGCAATAATCAGTTAAGTAAGTTGGATGTTACAGAGAATGTAGAATTGTCAACTCTTCAGTGTTGGAGTAACCAGTTAGATGAGCTGGATGTAACGAAGAATGTTAAATTGTCGTTCTTCCAATGCAGCGTTAATCAGTTAAGCAAGTTGGATGTTACAAAGAATGTAGAATTAGAAAGTTTACATTGTGTTTCAAATAAATTAACATCCCTTGATTTATCTCAAAATAAGAAATTATCGGTATTGAACTGTGATACGAATATTACGGTTACTGGATATACTCCGCAGCCAACAGTGACACCGACTGATACTCCGCAGCCAACAGTAGAACCGGCTAAAAATGAAGCGGATGTGG
>DJNB01000188.1:3265-6681 GCA_002435545.1 Lachnoclostridium sp. UBA6475 | reverse complement strand
GAGATGAGTGCTGCGGATTATGCGGATTTATATAAGAAGAAAAATCTTCGTGGAGGGCATGTGATCCTTTTAAATCCGGCAGGCAGCGAGTATTATGAGGAAGACAGGCGACAGGCGGAAGAAGCCCTTGCTGCTTATCCGGGCGGCCTGCAGGTCGGAGGCGGTATTACCGTGGAAAATGCGGCGCATTTTATCAAAGCAGGTGCCAGTCATGTGATCGTTACCTCGTACGTATTTGCCGAGGGGAAGATTCATTTTGACCGTCTGGAGGCACTGCGGAAAGAAATCGGAAAAGAGCATCTTGTGCTCGACTTGAGCTGCCGCCCCAAAGACGGAACCTATTATATCGTTACAAACCGCTGGCAGAAATTTACCGATCAGCCGCTCAATGAGGCGCTGATGGAAGAATTGAGCCGGTATTGTGATGAATATCTCGTACATGGCGTAGCCGTAGAAGGAACCGGGACGGGCATTGACTGTGAACTTGTTCAGATCCTTTCCCGGTGCAACAGACTCCCGGTAACGTATGCCGGAGGGATTGGATCCTTTTCAGATCTTGAAAAACTGGAATCATTGTCCGGGGGAAAAATGGATTTCACGATTGGAAGTGCACTGGATCTGTTTGGTGGAAAAATGAAATTTGAAGAGGTGTTAGAGCACTATTCGTGATTTTCGAAACAATCTTGAATATACCGAAAAATGGACGTTTGCAGACGCAGCGTTCATTTTTTTTGAAAAAAAGGGTTGAAATATTTCTTTTTCATGTTATAATTATTACATAATTGTTACAAAACGTAACAAAATTTATTACAAATATTGCTAAAATGATACAGACATCATTTTGACATGGAGGTTAATTTTTATTATGTTTTCAAAAAAAGTGTTAAAGACAATCCTTACGTTTCTTCTTGTGATCGCATGTGCGGCAGTTAGTCCGGCGCAGACATCTCAGGCAGCAGTAAAATCATATACCGATAATGATTTAAAATACATGGCAGCGATCATCTATTGTGAAGCCGGCAATCAGTGTTATGCCGGAAAAGTAGCTGTAGGCTGTGTGGTTATGAACCGTGTAAAATCTTCCCGTTTTCCAAATACCGTATTAAAGGTGATCAAGCAGAAAGGACAGTTTAGTCCGGTCCGCCAGGGAAAATTTGCAAGAGAGACGAAAAATGTAGAATGCGGAAAATATTCTTCAGGAGCCAGAAGAGAGTGTATGAAAGCTGCTCAGGAAGTGCTGGAAGGACAGCGCATGGTAACTTACAAAGGCCGTAAAATGAGCATGAAAAAATACCACTTCTTCAGCCAGAGACTTTCCAGTCCGAAACTTCGTATCAGCGGACATCAGTTTAAATAAAAGTAACTATTCAGGATCAAATGTATGGAAATCAATGAATCGTCGTGCTTGCACGTAAGAGACTTTGATTTCTAAAAAGAAAAAATTGAGAAAAAACGCAATTACCACTTGAAATTTTTAACCAAATTGGTTAGAATAGACTTAAGAGTTTGTAAAAAATTTAACAAACACACTTTAAAGTAAATTTTAGGAGGAATCGACAAATGGCAGTAAAAGTAGCGATTAATGGATTTGGACGTATCGGACGTCTTGCTTTCAGACAGATGTTTGGAGCAGAAGGATATGAAGTAGTAGCAATCAATGACTTGACAAGCCCTAAAATGCTTGCTCACTTATTGAAATATGACTCATCCCAGGGTAAATACGCTTTGGCTGATAAAGTTTCTGCTACAGAGGATTCTATCATTGTTGATGGACAGGAAATCAAAATCTACAAAGAGGCAGATGCAACAAACTGTCCTTGGGGAGAACTTAAAGTAGACGTAGTTCTTGAGTGTACAGGATTCTATACATCCAAAGAAAAAGCTTCTGCTCATATCAAAGCAGGTGCTCGTAAAGTAGTTATCTCCGCACCAGCAGGAAACGACCTTCCTACTATCGTATACAACGTAAACCATGACACATTGAAACCAGAAGATACAGTAATTTCTGCTGCTTCTTGTACAACAAACTGCTTGGCTCCTATGGCTAAGGCATTGAACGACCTTCGTCCAATCAAATCCGGTATCATGAGTACAATTCACTCATATACAGGAGATCAGATGACATTGGATGGTCCTCAGAGAAAAGGCGATCTGAGAAGATCCCGTGCAGCAGCAGTAAACATCGTTCCAAACAGCACAGGTGCTGCTAAGGCTATCGGTCTTGTAATTCCTGAGTTGAATGGTAAATTGATCGGATCCGCTCAGCGTGTACCATGTCCTACAGGTTCTACTACAATCCTTGTAGCAGTTGTTGAAGGAAAAGTAACCGTTGATGAGATCAATGCAGCTATGAAAGCAGCTGAGACAGAGTCTTATGCTTACAACGAAGACGAGATCGTATCTTCCGATATCATCGGTGCTACCGCTGGTTCTATCTTCGATGCAACTCAGACAATGGTATCTCCTATGGATGATGGAAATACACAGGTACAGGTTGTATCTTGGTATGACAACGAAAACTCTTACACAAGCCAGATGGTAAGAACAATCAAATACTTCAGCGAGTTGGCTTAAGTCTAAGACAAACACAATTCAAATTTGAAACCCAAATGGGTCCGGTCTGTATGGACCGGATCCATTTTTTAAATGAGGCGGGAACTCCGCTCAAAATGATATGCGTGTTACGCGGAAATGAGGTTAATTATGTTAAACAAAAAATCAGTAGATGATATCAATGTAAAAGGCAAAAAAGTTTTGGTACGCTGCGACTTCAATGTACCATTGAAAGATGGCAAGATCACAGACGAAAATCGTCTTGTAGCAGCACTTCCTACCATTCAGAAATTGATCAAAGATGGTGGAAAAGTAATTCTTTGTTCTCACCTTGGTAAGCCAAAAGGAGAGCCAAAACCAGAACTTTCTCTGGCACCGGTTGCCGTTCGTCTTTCCGAACTTCTCGGACAGGAAGTAAAATTTGCAGCAGATGCTAATGTAGTAGGCGACAATGCAAAAGCAGCAGTAGCCGCTATGAACGATGGAGATGTTGTTCTTCTTGAGAACACACGTTATCGTGCAGAAGAGACAAAGAACGGAGAGGCTTTCTCCAAAGAACTTGCTTCTCTTGCTGACGTATTTGTAAATGATGCATTTGGTACAGCACACCGTGCACACTGTTCCAACGTTGGTGTAACAGAATATGTTGACACTGCTGTAGTTGGTTACCTGATGCAGAAAGAGATCGATTTCCTCGGAAATGCAGTAAACAGTCCGGAGAGACCATTTGTAGCAATTCTTGGTGGAGCAAAAGTAGCAGACAAATTGAATGTTATCTCTAACCTTCTTGAGAAATGTGATACACTGATCATTGGTGGTGGAATGGCTTACACATTCTTGAAAGCAAAAGGATATGAGATCGG
>DJNB01000188.1:2968-3177 GCA_002435545.1 Lachnoclostridium sp. UBA6475 | reverse complement strand
GCAGAAAAACTTGGTAAAAAACTGCTTCTTCCTGTAGATACTGTAATGATCGAAGATTTCCCTAACCCAATCGATGCTCCTGTAGATACTACGGTATGTGCAGCAGATCAGATGGATGCTTCCAAAGAGGGATGCGATATCGGACCGAAGACGGTTGAATTGTACTCGGATGCTGTAAAGACAGCAAAGACCGTTGTATGGAACGGACC
>DJNB01000188.1:0-2905 GCA_002435545.1 Lachnoclostridium sp. UBA6475 | reverse complement strand
GCAGCTCTTGCTGAGACAGATGCAATCACGATCATCGGTGGTGGTGACAGTGCAGCAGCTGTAAATCAGCTTGGATATGGCGACAAGATGTCCCACATCTCAACAGGTGGCGGAGCTTCTCTTGAATTCCTGGAAGGTAAAGAACTTCCTGGTGTTGCAGCAGCAGACGACAAATAAATCATAGCAGGTATTTTAGTGAGAAAGGAAGCGGGAACATGGCAAGAAAGAAAATTATCGCCGGCAACTGGAAGATGAATAAGACACCTTCAGAAGCTGTTGCGTTAGTAAATGAATTAAAACCACTCGTAGCAAATGACGAAGTAGATGTAGTATTCTGCGTACCGGCCATTGACATTATTCCATGTATGGAAGCAGCCAAAGGAAGCAATATCCAGATTGGCGCTGAAAATATGTACTTTGAGGAAAGCGGAGCATATACCGGTGAGATCGCACCAAATATGCTGACCGATGCCGGAGTAAAATATGTGGTTCTTGGACATTCCGAGAGACGTGAGTATTTTGCTGAGACAGATGAGACAGTAAATAAGAAAGTGCTCAAAGCATTTGAACATGGTATCACACCAATTATCTGCTGTGGCGAAAGTCTTACACAGAGAAAACAGGGGATTTACATTGACTGGATCCGTATGCAGATCAAGATCGCATTCCAGAATGTGACAGCAGATCAGGCAAAGACAGCGGTTATCGCGTATGAGCCAATCTGGGCAATCGGAACTGGTGAGACAGCGACATCCGATCAGGCAGAAGAAGTCTGCAAGGCAATCCGTGACTGCATCGCAGAAGTGTATGACGATGCGACGGCAGCCGAGATCCGCATCCAGTATGGCGGTTCTGTAAATGCCGGAAATGCAGCAGAATTGTTTGCAAAACCGGACATTGACGGAGGACTCGTAGGTGGTGCTTCTCTGAAAACGGATTTTGGAAAGATCGTAAATTACAAATAATGTAAAATGTTTGCAAAGGCGGCGGCATCGGGATGAAATCTTTCATTCCCTGCTGCCGTTTTATCGTGGAGGTTCCATGAAAGAAATGAAGTATTATATGTTTCATAAACCCCGTGGCTGTATTACGGCAGTAACCGATGAAACGCACCGGACGGTGATGGAATATTTTTCCGGTGAAAAAGTGGAAGGTCTTCATCCGGTTGGAAGATTGGACAAAGATACGGAAGGACTTTTGCTGATCACCAATGACGGCAAATGGAATCAGGAGATCATGCACCCGGAAAACCATGTTCCGAAGACCTATTTCTTTTGGGCGCTGGGAACGCTGGATGAGGAAAAAATCCGTCAGATCGAGACGGGAGTGGAACTGCGGGGGATGACTGCCAAGCCGGCCCGGATCAGACTTTGTGAAACAAAGACATTGGGCGAGATACTGGATCTGGCAGGCGGGATACGCGTCGGAAACCGAAAAGATCAGGAGGTTTTTTCGGGGACGATCGTTATTACCGAAGGAAAGAAACACCAGGTCCGCCGGATGCTGAAAGCAGTGGGCTGTTATGTGGTTTATCTGAAACGGACAGCCATTGGAAATTTATATCTGGATGGTACATTGCGTAAGGGAGAGTACCGGGAATTAACAGAAAAGGAAAAAAGTAAAATTTTTATTAAGAATGAAAAAAGATAGTCCGATATAAATTTTGAAAATCAGATAATAGGAATATAATGGAGGAAAAAGAGTATGAAACAAAAAACAGTAGCGTTACTGCTTGTTGTGGCAATGGTGATGAGTCTGTTTGCCGGACAGCAGTATCAAGGTACAGAGGTAAAAGCAGCAACAGAAGATGAGATTGTATTGGGAAGTCTGGTGAAAGCGGCGGAAGGTACATATTATACTTATCCAAATGCAGAAGTAAAACTGGCCGATTCCACAAAGAAATTCCACAACCTTACGATTACGGTTGACAGTGGACACATTATGACTGCGGAGACACAGATTGCCGGTGTGACAGGTCAGGGTGTCGTATCCGGAGCGGACATGAATGTCGGTTTTACGGATCTTACTGCGACAGACCGTTATGAATCGATTTCCTTTGAATTTAATTCGGGGGCAGACAAAGCGGAGATTGAAACCTTTGTCCGCCAGCTTCGTTTTACGACGTCGAATCAGGTGCAGAAAGTTTCTGTATCCGCAGCGACCGAAGGAACCAGTGCGACGACAGAAATTACAGTAAATGGAAATACAGTAGAACTGAAATATTTTGATGGACATTATTATGGATTTGTTCCCGATCGTATTTCATGGAATGAAGCCTATAAGATTTCTAAAACATTGAAATTCAATGACGTACAGGGATATCTGATGACATTGACATCCCGTGCAGAAGACCGTTTTATTTTATCGTCATTTCCATTATATGGAAATCTTGCAAAAGCCGGATGGATGGGATGTACCCGTGCAATCCTTGCTTCCGAAAGTGATTATACCGATGAAGATACACAGTGGGAGCCATTGAAGAAATTTAAAGATGCGACAAAAGAAGAGTTCGCATGGCGCTGGGTATCCGGACCGGAGACGGGAACTATTTTCGGATATCAGACAACATCCTATGGTTATGGATCCGGAGATGGTGGATTTGAGACGGCGGAAGGTCAGTTCTCAAACTGGAGTACATCAGGAAATATCGAGCCAAATGGTGGTGCTACCACGGATGAGGCTTATGGTTTCTATGGAAAATATGATTATGGACGCTGGAATGATAACCCGGATGTTTCCTATGAAATTACTGGTTACTATATTGAATTTGGTGGTTATCCGGGGGATACTACGAAAATTGAAGATAGTTTAGGAAAGATTATTGTTTCTGACGAAGAGACCACACCGGAAGTGATTACAGATGGAAGTTATGCGGATGTGACACTGAGGTGCTATAATATAGTTG
>DJNB01000202.1:3743-5698 GCA_002435545.1 Lachnoclostridium sp. UBA6475 | reverse complement strand
TGCAACAAATCAGCTCGTTGACCATGATTTTGAATACAGATTCAATGCTGCCGGAGTAAAGGCTATCGTATGCACTGCTGACGGAGATGTTGCTCATCAGGTTGATATTGCTGCTCCTAAGTGTGAAACTCTTGAAACAAAAATCATAGTAAACGGCTCAAGAGACGGCTGGCATAACTTCAATGAAGAATTTGCCGCATTCAGCGATGTATATGAACGCAAAGAGGATACACCTTGCGGCAGCGATAAAATGCTTATGTTCTTTACTTCAGGAACTACAGGATATCCGAAAATTGCTGCTCATAATCATAAATATCCTCTCGGACACTTTATTACTGCGAAATACTGGCATAATGTAAATCCTAATGGTCTGCATTTTACAATATCAGATACCGGCTGGGGAAAAGCTCTGTGGGGAAAACTGTACGGACAGTGGATCTGCGAAGCCCCTATTTTTACCTATGATTTTGATGATTTTGATGCGAAAAAGATTTTGCAGATGATCGAGAAATATAAAATTACAACTTTCTGTGCACCGCCAACGGCATACCGCGTTATGGTTCATTTGCAGCTGGAAAAATACGACCTTTCTTCCCTGCAGAATGTAACGACGGCAGGCGAGGCATTGAATCCGAAAATCTATGAGAAATTCAAAGAAAAGACCGGATTTGACATTATGGAAGGATTCGGACAGACCGAGACGACGATGCTGATCGGGAATATCAAAGGCATGACGCCGCGTCCGGGTTCAATGGGCAAACCGAGTCCATTGTACGAAGTTGCCGTAATGCTTTCCGATGGAAGCATCGCAAAGACCGGCGAAGAGGGAGAGATCGTTGTAAAAGTTTCCGATGGCGTGCCAAATGGTCTGTTTACCGGATATTACAATGACAAAGAAAAGACGGATTCCGTATGGTACGACGGATATTATCACACCGGCGACACAGCCTGCATGGACAGCGACGGATATCTGTGGTATGTCGGACGTGTGGATGACGTCATCAAATCTTCCGGTTACCGCATCGGACCATTTGAGATTGAAAATGAGATCATGAAACTGCCATACGTACTGGAATGTGCCGTGACATCCGTGCCGGATAAACTCCGCGGCCAGGCGATCAAGGCGACGATCGTACTCGCGGACGGCAGCGAAGGCGACGAGCATATGAAAAATGATATTGTAAAATATTTGAAGAAAAACGTCGCTTCTTATAAGTGGCCTAAGATCGTAGATTTTGCGAAAGAACTGCCAAAGACGATCAGTGGAAAGGTTCGCCGTGCGGAAATTAAGGCACATGACTGGTCCGAAGAAGAGGGCGGTAAATCCGATGCCAACGAGATCCCTGAGGTAGAAAATACAGCCGAAGAGAAAAAAGAAGACTGATACTACTTGACAGTTCCCTGCCATAAGAGTAAACTAAAAGATACAAAATATACGTCAAAGGAAGATGGTTAACTATGGAAAAAAAGAACATTGATTGGTCCAGTCTGGGATTTGGATACCATGACACAGACAAACGTTTTGTGGCAAATTACAAAGATGGTGCCTGGGACGAGGGCGCTTTGATCGATGATCCTACGATCACAATGAGTGAGTGTGCAGGTGTACTTCAGTATGCACAGACCTGTTTTGAGGGATTAAAAGCTTACACAGCAGAAGATGGACATATTGTCTGCTTTCGCCCTGACTTAAATGCAGAGCGTATGGCAAATACGGCAAGACGTCTTGAGATGCCGGCATTTCCGGAAGATAAATTTGTAGATGCAGTAGTACAGACCGTTTTGGCAAATGAAGCTTACGTACCGCCTTATGGCTCCGGTGCTTCTTTGTACATCCGTCCATATATGTTTGGTATCGGACCGGTTATCGGAGTTGCTCCTTCCACAGAGTACCAGTTCCGTGTATTTACGACACCGGTTGGTCCTTATTTCAAGGGCGGCGCAAAACCGATCGT
>DJNB01000202.1:0-3609 GCA_002435545.1 Lachnoclostridium sp. UBA6475 | reverse complement strand
ATCGTAGATGCACATAATCAGGGATTCGCTGAAAATATGTATCTCGATCCTAAGACAAGAACAAAAGTAGAAGAGACCGGTGGAGCAAACTTCATCTTTGTTACCAAAGATGGTAAAGTGGTTACACCAAAGAGCAACAGTATCCTTCCTTCAATCACAAGACGTTCTCTCGTAACGATCGCAAGAGACATCCTTGGTCTTGAAGTAGAAGAAAGAGAAGTATACTTTGACGAAGTAAAAGATTTTGCAGAGTGTGGACTTTGTGGAACCGCAGCTGTTATTTCTCCGGTTGGAAAGATCAATGATCATGGCAAAGAGATCTGCTTCCCAAGCGGCATGGAGAAAATGGGTGAAGTTACACAGAAATTGTATGATACACTTACCGGTATCCAGATGGGTCATATCGAAGGTCCGGAAGGATGGGTTAAGGTTATCAAATAAATAATGTAACATTGTGAAACCAGACCACATATTTTTTCACGGAAAGATATGTGGTCTTTGTTAGTTATCGGAAATGGAGGATAAAATGGAAACGATTGCTAGTTTTACCGTAGATCACCTGAAACTCCTTCCGGGAGTCTATGTTTCCCGCAAAGACTGCACCGGAACGGACATTGTGACAACATTTGACATCCGTATGACGCGTCCGAACTTTGAGCCGGTTATGAATACGGCAGAGATTCACGCTGTGGAGCATCTGGGCGCGACATTTTTGAGAAATCATGATACGATGGGCGAAAAGGTCGTGTACTTTGGACCAATGGGCTGCCGCACCGGCTTTTACCTGATCCTTGCCGGCGACTACGAATCCGCGGATATCGTGCCTTTGCTCAAAGAAATGTTTACATTTATCAGTGAATACGAAGGGGAGATACCGGGAGCAGCGCCGGAAGCCTGTGGCAATTACCTGGATCTGAACCTGCCGATGGCAAAATATGTTGCCAAACGGTATCTCACGGAAGTGTTGGAAAATATTACCAGTGAACGCCTGAATTATCAATAGGCATTCTTTTTGAAAAACACGCATATGCTAGAAGAAAAGGAATGCGGAAGTGGGACAGATGTTGCAATGGGAAGGAAGAATTGTGGACAATACCAATGTGCAGCTGTTAAAGGCGGCACTGCCTTATCTGGATCAGCCGGTCGGAAACCGGATCGATCTCGAAGGGCTTCTTCGGAGTATCCGCGGTTTCTGCCGGAAAAATGAACGGCAGCTCATCGACCTTTTATTGCAGATCTTTATGTTCCGGCATGTCCGTGAGATGATGACGATGATGCAGGAAATGAAGCAGGGTGCAGAGCAGTCAGATTCCGGCATGGGAACGATGGATGGCATGATGGAGCTTTTGAAAAGCCAGATTCCACCGGAGCAGCAGGATATGCTAGACATGATGTCTGTCTTTTTAACCGCAATGAGTGAGGAAAATAATGGGCAATCTGGAAGAGATGTATGCGAAGATGAACCCGGCGAAAGCGAAGATTTTGAAGCAGCTCGAAGCGCAGACGAAGGGAATCGAGATGAAAGCAGCGGCGCCGTTCGTGATGCAGGCGATGCGGGAACTTCGCAGCCAGAATCTGTCATTTACCCCGGAGGAGACGGAGGCGATGATGCAGATTCTCACCCGTGATATGAATGATTCGGAAAAGCAGCGCGTGGAAAAAATGAAACAGATTATAAGAACGAAAGGAAAGAATTAAAATGAAAAAATTAGTAAGAAACCTGATAACCGCCGTAGTTGCGACGACACTTTGCCTTACCGGATGTGGCTCCGCAGGGACGGCAGACAAAAACACGGATTCCTCTCAAGCTACACAGAAATCTGCACAGGAATCTACGCAGACAGCCAGTGGCAGCTCCATTAGAAAAACTTTGAGCGGCAAGCACCATATAAAGATCACAGTCAAAGATTATGGAACGATCGAAGCGGAACTGGATGCCGACGAGGCACCGATCACAGTGACAAATTTTGCCAAATTGGTTCAGAAAGGATTTTATGACGGTCTGACATTCCACCGTATCATCTCCGGCTTTATGATTCAGGGTGGCGACCCGGAAGGCACCGGAATGGGCGGTTCCGATGAGACGATCAAAGGCGAGTTTACTTCCAATGGATTACAAAACTCGATCAAACATACCCGCGGCACGATTTCAATGGCGCGTGCGCAGGATCCTGACAGCGCAAGCTCCCAGTTCTTCATTATGCACCAGGATGCCGACTATCTCGATGGAGAATATGCCGGTTTCGGCCACGTTACCTCCGGTATGGAAATTGTAGATCAGATCTGCGAAAAGACGCCGGTCACCGACAGCAACGGAACGGTAGATAAAGCAAACCAGCCGGTCATTGAAAAGATTGAGTGGGTGGACTAAGAAAAGATTATAATGATAAAAAAGCAAGGCCCCGCCTGGATTTGCATTTCGTGCGAATTCGGACGGGGCTTTTTAACGGTAAAAAAATTTTTTAAAAATTATTAGCACTCACTCTTGACGAGTGCTAATAAAAGTGGTATAACATAATTGTAGCGATGATGGAGAGACTATAAAAAGTCCCACATTGTCCAATAACGCTTGCAGGCATCGTGCAGGAGATGCAGAATGGAGGCAGAGTATGAATATTTCAAAATTTACACAGAAATCCGTAGAGATTTTAAACAACCTGGAGAAAATCGCATATGATTTTGGTGCACAGGAGATTGCGCAGGAACACTTACTTTATGGGATGTTGACGGTAGAAGATAGTCTGATCAAGAAACTGATCGAGAAGATGGAGATAGACAGCGATGTATTTTTGGCGCAGGTCGAGGGAGCTGTCCGCAAACGTCCGCAGGTTCAGGGAGGGCAGGTCTATATCGGACAAGATTTAAATAAAGTATTGGTGTATGCCGAAAATGAGGCGAAGGCACTGGGAGACGAATATGTCTCCGTTGAGCATTTATTTTTGAGTCTGCTTCGGAAACCATCGAAGGAGATCAAGCAGCTGTTTCACGATTTTCAGATTGACCGCGAAAGATTTTTGCAGGCTCTTTCGAAAGTCCGGGGAAATCAAAAGGTGACAACGGACAATCCGGAAGCCGTGTATGACAGCTTAAATAAATATGGATACGACCTCGTACAGAGGGCGCGTGAGAAAAAACTGGATCCTGTAATTGGCAGGGACTCGGAAATTCGTAACATGATTCAGATCTTATCGCGTAAGACCAAAAATAACCCGGTTCTCATCGGAGAGCCTGGTGTAGGTAAGACCGCAGCCGTAGAAGGACTGGCGCAGCGTATTGTGCGCGGTGACGTGCCGGATGGCTTGAAAGACAAGATCATCTTTGCACTGGATATGGGCGCGCTGGTGGCAGGTGCCAAATACCGCGGTGAATTTGAGGAACGTCTGAAAGCCGTTTTGGAAGAGGTCAAAGACAGCGACGGGCAGATCATTCTTTTCGTCGATGAACTTCATACGATCGTCGGAGCCGGAAAGACCGATGGCGCAATGGACGCCGGCAACATGTTAAAGCCAATGCTTGCGCGTGGCGAACTGCATTGTATCGGCGCAACCACGCTGGATGAATATCGGATGTATATAGAGAAAGATGCCGCTCTGGAACGTCGTTTCCAGC
>DJNB01000116.1 GCA_002435545.1 Lachnoclostridium sp. UBA6475 | reverse complement strand
GGCAGGATCACACGGTGCAGGTTTGCCGCAATGATCGGAATCTCTTCCGTCTCATGGGCATCGGAAAACGATGCCATCGAGCAAAGTCCCATCATAAGCGGTTCCAGCCGGTGTCCGCCGGAAGCACAGTTTTCCAATATGATCCCCGGCACTTCCTCTTTTACCTGTCTTACAAAATTTACCGATGCCTCCTGATTCCTGCGAAGGCCTTCGCCAAGCGTCTCAGCACCGTCACAGCCAAGTCCGATCGTGTCATTGTAATCCATCTTCATATATTCAAAGCCATATTGCTGTAACATCTTTATCACTTTTTCATGAAGATACTCTTTGACCCACGGATCATTCATATCCCAGAAGCGGCGGTTGTGCGTCGTAAGCGGATAGCCGTCCCGTTTTAAAAGGTGATCCGTAAGTTCATAAGCTTTGGCCGCCCGTCCGACATTATCAATTTCAAACCAGATTCCCGGTTTCATGCCCTTTTGGCGTATCGCTTCCACGGTCTTTTCCAACCCCTCCGGAAAGAGCGTCTTGGAAATGTTATAATCTCCCATGCTGATATCCCACGGAACTCCGTCTTCTTTGAACCATCCGCAGTCAATGACAAAATAGTCAAATCCTTTGTCTTTTATATTTTCCAAAATATGGCAGATATTTTCGTGGGAAGGATTTCCCCAGGTCGTACAGTATTCATTGAAAATGACAGGCAGATCCTGCTCACTTTCCGGCCCCGCATTTACATATTTATTACCGGCAGATACCAGTCTGTGGCAGATATCATCAATTCCGCCTTCGCAGACAGAAAGGATCGCTGTCGGAGTCTCAAAACGTTCTCCCGGCTTCACGGTCTTCATCCAGTCACCAAATTCACGGTCAGCCAGACCGCCGCTCAGATGCAGGCCATCGTCCTGCCGGTAGATTTCGAGCTGCCATGAGGCTTCATGTGCCAGCTGGACACCCCAGGTAACATGCGACGTTTCATCTTCCACGGCAGCAAACGGAAAATATTTCATCACGGGCATAGAGCCGCGCTGTCCAAACCGTTCTACCGCTACGGACCAGGTCGACCAGCTTGGTTCCAGCTGCAAGTCTTCAATGCGTTCTGTGACGAGACGCCCTTCGTGGCTCCATTTGCTGAGAATCCGGTGTACCAGAAGGCTTCCCACACCATCGCCCGGAAGAAACGGCGACAGGTTTCCCATTTCAAAACTGGAAAACATTTCCAATGTAACGTCTTCTCCACTCTCATTGGTAAAGCAGTTTTTCATCTCAAAACTTTCTTCCCCCGGATAATACGTAATAATATTTTCTACATTATATCCCCGGTCATCTTTAAAAAAGGTATGTATTTCCGTATGTCCGTCCACTTCCTCGACGTTTTGTGACTGGTAGATCATAAGATCCGTGGATCCTGAATTGTGCATCGTCTGACCATTTCCGTAAGATCCCGGATAAATATCTCCTACGATCTTTAACTGGATCATATTGTTTACACGATAGTATTTTTCTGTCACGCGGCTTCTTTCTTCCCATGCTGCCGGCATCACATAAAATCCCACTTTTCCGGTATCTTCCGACTGTTCAAAGACAACCGTCATATCTCCAAGCCGGATATTGGAAATAATTTGTTTTTTCATTGTTTCTGACATCGTTATAATCCTTTCTTTCCTATGCATATGATACCCATACCTTATCATGTGCTTTTCGCAAACGCCATGGAAAAATGTTGAATCTGCATAGCAGAATGTGTCCTATAAATGTTTCCGCATTTTATGAACCGCTCTCGAAATCTGCGGCCGGCACGGGCGCAGCAAAAGCCACAGACGCGAAACGACAACATAGATAATATTAGAAGAAGAGTACTCGTGTCCCTTTCGTATTATGCCTGTCATTTTTCCCTTGATCTGCGTTCCGTCCAGCGGGCCTTCGATCTCTTTCTGATTATCTCCCACCATGAAAAATGCGTCTTTCTTTTTCTTATAGATGCGGTGCAGCACAAGGGTATTTTCCTCCCGCCGGCGGTATAATACCACATCGCCGCGCCGCAGTTTTTGGGGCGGCACCTTTTCCACATAAACTTCATCGCGGCCGGGCACGATCAGCGGGTACATGCTGTATCCTCTGGGTTTGATCCGAAGCCGGTTCCCCTGCTCCAGTAATTTCTCGATATCCATTTCTTCCTCCTGCAATTTTCTTTGCAACAATTATAGCATTTTCCCATAAAAAATGCTATAATATTTTCTATCGAATGCCTCCGGGCAAATGCATTAGAAAGGAGTTTCGGATGAAACAGACAGAAGGTTTTCTTTTACAATATATCGAGGGGATTCCTTATCTTCTTCCCTTTGGACAGCGGATCGCTGAACACCGCCGGACAATGCGCCTCAACGAAACCAGCGCTTTTATCTGGAAAATTCTTCCAGAATGCAGCACCGCCGGATCTCTGCATGAAAAAATGACCGCGCAGTGGGAAGCGGATACACCGGAAGAACAAAATATGTTATGGCAGGATCTGCAGCAGATCTTACAGCAGTTTGATGCCTTTGGTCTCCTCGACCACGCAGACGATACGGCAATGGAATCTTTATCCGGGCAGTATCGGATCGCCGGTATCCGCCTTCAGCTTCAGGGGGCACCGGCGCATTTACAGACTCTGTTTGCTTCGTATGAAGACACAGGCAGAGAACCTTCGGATCTTACCATCCGGATTCACTGCTCTTCTTCTCTCTCAACGGCACCGCTTGGAGGCGAACAGGTGTTATACGATCCGGATCTTCACATTGTCCGGCAAAAGGAAGGAACCTTGATCCGTTTTCCGTCACTTCCCCATATTGTTGAAGTGCGGACCGATCCGGAAGAAACTTCAGCTGACATTTTTTGTCTGCCACCCTGGGAAGATCAACTGTCCACAGAACTTTTTCCTGTCATCCGCCTGCTCTTCAGCCGGTATGCGCAGACGCAGGGAATGCTTTTTCTGCACTCTGCTTCCCTTTTGTATCAGGGAAAAGCATGGCTGTTTTCCGGTTCGTCGGGTACCGGAAAATCCACACATACGAATTTATGGCACAACCTTTTTGGCACACCGGTTCTGAATGGCGATTTGAATCTTCTTACTGTCAAAGAGGGAAAACCGATCCTATATGGCACACCATGGTGCGGCACTTCGGGGATCAGCGACAACGGAAGTTATCCTCTGGGAGGGATTGTTTTACTCAAACAGGATACGTCCGAACATTTGGATGTTCTTTCCCCGGACGAACAGCTCCTCGGACTGTTAAGGCGCATCATCTCACCAAGTGAGACCGCCTCCGCACTTTGCCAAAACATGGAAATTCTTCATCGGATATGCGAATGCATCCCCGTCTGGCGTCTGCACTGTACAAAAAACCCGGACGCGGCTCTCTATATAAAAGAAAAAATCGATGCTTTTTTACAGGATAGAAAGGGGTAACATCTTGGCTTTTCAAAAAATAAAACACATTTCCAAGCGTATCCGGGAAGGTGCCTTGAAAACAATGCTGCACCAGACCCGCTGGATCTACCGTTATGCCAGACACTACTGGCTGGTCATCCTCTTTTACACACTAATCGGACTATTGGGAACCGTTGTTTCCCTTGGCTCCAGCCTGGTTTCCAAAGACCTCGTCGATATCATTACCGGACACCAGACCGGCGCACTTTTGTCCACGTTTGCTGCCATGATCGGACTTGCCATCGGCTCCACCGTCATGACACAGTTTTCAAACTATGCCTCAAACTGGATCAGTTTGAAAGTCGATAACGAGATCAAAGCCGATATTTTTTCCAAAATGCTCGTTACCGACTGGGAATCCATCGCCACCTATCACACCGGCGACCTTTTGACCCGCTGGGATGACGATGCTTCCAATATTTCCAACGGAATACTGAACTGGGTTCCCAATCTGATCATTAACCTGTTTCGTTTTGTCAGCGCTTTTATCGTCGTGATCTATTATGATGCCAGTTTTGCCATCTTTTCCTTTCTCGGCGTACCGGTAACATTATTGATGTCAAAGACGTTGATGAAGCGGATGCTGAATAACAACAAACGAAGTGCTGCCATGGATGCAAAAATATCCGGCTTTAATCAGGAATGTTTTTCCAACATCCAGACGATCAAAGCCTTTAACCTGATCCCCTTATATGTCGATTATCTGAAACAGCTGCAAAAAGATTATGTAAAAATGCGTATGGATTTCCAGCGTATGTCGATGCTCACTTCCTTTTTGATGGCGACAATGGGACTGCTCGTGTCATACAGTTCCTACGGCTGGGGAATTTACCGCGTCTGGGACGGCGTGATCAGTTATGGAACGATGACCATGTTTTTATCGTTATCCAGCACTCTTACCGGTACACTCAATTCACTCATATCTCTTGTACCAAATGCGATCAATCTGACGACTTCTGCCGGCCGTATCATGGATATCCTGGATATGCCGAGAGAGGATTTCAGTCAGGATACCGCAGTCCGGACATTTATGGAACAATTTCAGCCAGCCGGTATACATCTTGCCGTAAAACGGCTGGATTATACGTATCACAATGGCACGGAAGTATTTCATCAGGCTTCCCTGCAGGCGGATCCACACGAGATTGTCGCCCTGGTTGGCCCTTCCGGAGAGGGAAAGACCACAATGCTGCGTTTGATCCTCGCGCTGTTAAAACCGGTACAGGGAGAGATCGTCCTGTGGGGCGGTTCGGGATCTTCGCAGGAAACACTTTCCCTGAGTCCGTCCTGCCGCCAGATGTTTTCCTATGTTCCCCAGGGAAATACTATGTTTTCCGGAACCATCGCCGAAAACATGCGCCATGTCAAACCGGATGCGACAGAGGAAGAGATCAAGGAGGCGTTAATCACCGCCTGTGCCTGGGATTTTGTGAGTGCCATGAAAGACGGGATCCATTCTGTCCTTATGGAACGGGGCGGCGGTTTATCCGAAGGACAGGCACAGCGCCTTTCCATCGCACGCGCTCTCCTTCGCAAATCTCCTATTTTATTATTAGATGAAGCCACTTCCGCACTTGATGTGGCAACCGAGCGGAAAATATTGAAACATATCCGGGAAGACAATACCCCGCGCACCTGTATCGTCACCACACACCGTCCAACCGTTTTATCGATGTGTAACCGGGTTTATGAAATCCGTGAAAAAAAATGTGTGATTCTTGAACAAGAAGAAATCGAAAAAAGAAGAGAGGACTTCTGACTCTGAGAAGTCCTCCCATTTTAGTTTCTCGTAAATACCGGATCAATCCGTAAGAGAAATGCTTGTAATCTGCAATCCCTGATCTGCTTCTACGATCAGATCACCTAATCCGATATTGTCATTTCTGTTCTGGTAATATCCATACTGGATCACCAATGTTGTCCCTGTCGTAGATCCCTGAATAGTTCCACCGGAAGATTTATATACGACCGGCATATTAAACGAAATGGTCAGTGTCTGTTTCGTACATGTATGATCTGCCGCATGTTTCCCTTTTACTGTGATACGATAGTCACTGCGTCCTACCTGATGATCCTGACGAATACTTGCGGTCACCTGATAACAGCCGCTCGCAGCATAAACGCCTTCACTATATTCATCATTTACAAGAATTGTAGGTTTGTTATATTTCTTCATGTTCTCATCTCCTTACCATATTTATTCCTATAAGAT
This sequence comes from Lachnoclostridium sp. UBA6475, assembly GCA_002435545.1. Lineage (GTDB taxonomy): Bacteria > Bacillota > Clostridia > Lachnospirales > Lachnospiraceae > Eubacterium_F. The sequence continues at coordinate 29,962 of DJNB01000116.1, read as the reverse complement.
ATATCGTCATTATATTACAACAGTTAACCGGATGTCAACTAAAATTATAATATAATCGTTATAAATTTTGCGAAATCGTTCGCTTTTTCTTTACCGTTGAAATAAATGTAATTTTTTGGCAATTTTCCCACGTTTTCTTGCATTTTGTATTACCTTGCTCATCGTCGTCTTTCTTATCTTCCGGTTGTTGTGGGCGAATCTCCACGCCGTCCGGCTCCAAAGAACCGGCCAAAGAAGTGGAATTTTCCCGGTATCCGGAAAATTCAGATGCATTTGGTGATGAAATTCGCGAAGCAGGTCGCTCCAGCGGTTCCCTCGAAGTGTTACCATCTGTTCTGCTTCCACGGTGCCAAATTCCAACGACCGCAAAATCTCTTCCATAAATTCAATGCAGTCTTTTTCTGCCGGCTCATGCCGGAGAACGGACTGCCCCTTTTTCTCTTCCAATCCAAGGAAACGGACGCAGACCGCCGTTACCATATCGGAAAATCCGGTAAGTCCGCTCTGCGAGACAAGTTCTCTATATTGCAAAACCTCCGCAGGATCTATGTCGCGCTGCCAGAAAACCACCCAGTCGCAAAGCAGTTTTAACCCAAAACCGGCACGCAGAAAGTGCTGCAACATATGAAGGAGCAGATAATAGGCGTGAATCCCATCCGGCAGCACCGGAAACGGAAACTCCAAGCCCATCAATGTTTTCGTCCGGACCTGTCCGGACAACCGTTTTTGTATCTGCTGCATTTTCCGGTTTGCCGTTTTGTCATCAAAAGGTTCTGCCAATAACGTGTGCAGTTCTACTTCGATCGGTTCTTTCGTCACAAAAACTTCATGATGATTCACCGAATGCGCCGGATTTTCTTTAAGTCCCAGCTTTTTCATGCATTCCCCGGCCTTTTTCCTCTTATCCGCATCCACTAAAAACAGATCAATATCTCCGCTTTTTCGCAGTTCCGGGACAGGATAAAAGTCCGCTGTCGAAGCCCCTTTTAAAAGGATTGTCTCAATCCCCTCTTTTTGCAGTTCACACAGCAGCTGACGTTCCAGATAGAGTAAATGATAGTTCTGCCGCACCGTTCTTTTTGCCTCTTCACGGATGCATAGTTTCACATTTTCCGGCATTTTCCGGGCTTCTTCCGGCTCGTCTAAAAGCGGATCCAGAAGAGAAAGAACGGCATGCTGTTTTGCCATTTTCAACACGAGATCCCAATCCGGTTCTCCCTCCGGCGCCTCCCGCTCTTTTGCCCCAAGAACTGCTGCTAATCTGCTGAAAAGCCATTGTTTTTCTTTGTTCACGACCTCTTCCTCCGCTTCTTTACTACCGACATGATCTTCTCCCACAGGAACCGAAACTCCTTCGTTCTCACATAACAAAGCAAAAAGACCGCATTCGGAACGACAGCACACAGGCACAGCCTGACAAAAAAGACCATCCCCGTGCCGCCTCCCACCTGACGGCACAAAAAGTGAGTCAGCAATCCGGAAGCCACGACAACTCCCGTGTAAAGGGCATATTTTGCAAAATAGTGCCAGACCGGCACTTTAAGGGAGTGGCGGTACAAAACCAGCGGTTCCACCCAAAAGGACGTAAGAAGGGTACTGAGAAGGGTTCCCAGAAACACGCCAAAGGTACCGTATTGTCTGGCAAGCAGGATGGAAAAAAGGATATTAAATAAGGCATTGGCGATGGACTTATACCGGTCAAACCAAAACAAGCCAAGGGAATCGCGAAATACCAGCGCCGCCTGCCGCATCCCCAGAACAAAAAAGTTGATGCACAAGATCAATACCACATTGCCCGGAAATACGTATTCTTCCCCAAAGCTGAATTCGACAAAAAGATTCAACAATTCATACAGACAGATAGCCGCAAACCCATACATCCACTGTCCGACAAAAAAAGAACCGGCAAATACCGTACGGATCCGTTCTTTCCCCTGTGTGACTCCGAGATTCCCCACGCTTGCCGTAAGTCCCTGAAACATCCGTGTCATGATCGAATGCACCGAAACAATGATCAGATAATAATTGGAATAACATCCCACACTGACCAGCCCCACCATCGCTGACAAGATCAGGTTATCCGTATTATTGACAAGAACATCTCCTACTTTATGCATAAGCATCGCGCGGATATTCTGATAGATACTTCTTTTCTCTTCTTTTGGAAGCGGTACGATATCTTTCTCCTTTAAAAACGGATAAAGCGTCTCTGCCTTATGGGAGATCCACAAGTTATTTCCAATTGTTGCCAGCAGCATCATTGCCAGAAACAGATAAAAATTTCGCGTCGTCAAAAGGACGGTGATCTGTAAGGCATCCTGTACCAGGATGGAAACCGTCATGCTGATCTCGCCCAAATAGCTCAATTGATGAGCATCCAGCATCGATTTCCGGTAGATCAGCAGATAAGAAAATACAGAATTTGCCAGATAAAGCAGGTAAATAAAGATTATGTGATCTACCGATTCGTAACCCTTTACCAGAAAGTCCATAAACGGAATGACCGCAAGACCTGCCGCCAGCACAAAGATTCCCATAATATGGTAAATCTTCCGATACAGCTGCATCAACGATTTTTGTTTTTCCACATCCCCTTTTGCAACCGGCTCATACAATGCATACGTGATCGCCGTTCCTACTCCAAATTCAGAAAGAGAAAAAACATTCAAAATATCCCAGAACAATCCATTGATGCCTACATATGTCCGGCTGAGGCAGTGGGTAAATACTACTCGCGTCAGAAAGCCGGTAAGAAGCGCGATCACCTTCGCTGCCATTGCCGTCGTCGTATTTTGCACGGAATGTTCGGTTCTGCTTTTTTCCTCCATTTTCAAATCCCTCATTTCTTTCTCGAAATTTTTCTTCAAATATGTTACACTATCCTTTGAAAGGAGTTTATTATGTCAAAAAAATCATTTTTTATATACATTATCATTGCACTGTTTGTACTTTTCGGTATCGGGTCTGCACTTTATACCTATTTTGGCACGCCTTCCTATGAGCCGGCGGTCCAGAAAGAATCCGCGGTTTCTGCCGCCAATCCTTATTGTGGCTTTTATCACCTGTACGGATACCGGTTGTCCGAAGAAGGAACCAGGCCCGCCAGGGAATGGGCTTCACAGGTACTGGCAAACGACGATAACAGCATTGTACTTCTGCAGATCAATCTGCTCCGTTACAAAGAGCAGCAGATCAGTGACAAAGCGCTTACGCAGCTTGACTGCATTATATCATCTTTTGCGGCTGCAGACAAGCAGATCATCCTGCGCTTCCTATACGACTGGGACGGAAACGGTCTGCAAAGCGAACCTTCTTCGCTTGAACAGGTTGCCAGCCATATGGATGATGTTGCTCCCATTGTAAATGCACACAAGGACTGCGTCTTTTTACTGCAGGGAATCTTTACCGGAAACTGCGGCGAAATGAACCAGACACACTATGGCTCCCAGGAAGATATCCGCTATCTGATGGAACACCTCGCTTCTGTCATTTCTCCGGAAATCTATCTGTCCGTTCGTACTCCGTCACACCTTCGCACGATTTTGGGAACCTCTTCTCCCTTTACGGAGGCTTCACCATATGACGGAAGTCTTTCTGCCAGACTCGGTCTGTTCAACGATGGCATGTTTGGCAATGAATTTGACTGCGGAACCTACGACGATACTCCGCTTTCGGAGACATCCGACATCACGCAGAAAGGCACCCGCGCGGAAGAACTTGCCTTTCAAAACAATCTCTGCCGCTACGTTCCGAATGGCGGAGAAGCTGTACTTGCCAATTCCTACAACGATCTGAACCGTGCCGTCCCGGATCTTTTTCAAATGCACGTTTCCTACTTAAGCTGCGATCATGAAGCTTCGGTATTAAACAAGTGGAAAAACAGCACGTATACCGGAGAAGACTCCGTATTTTCCGGCGTAAACGGGTATGAATACATCCGCTCCCATCTTGGATACCGCTTTGTCGTAACGGACTCAGATGCCACGTTTTCCGGCCTGTTTTCTTCCCGGATCCAGGTTGGCTTCACCTTGGAAAACCGTGGCTTCTCTCCGTGCTACCGCCCCTTTGAGACAGTTTTGACAGCGCGGCGTGAAGATGGTAAATTTTACCAGTTTCCTGTTTCTTTTGACACACGGACCCTGGACAGCAAACAGGAAAAAACGCTTTCTGTCATGCTGAAACGTTCCGACCTTCCGAAAGGAAACTACGTACTCTCTTTGAAAATGACGGACATCGCCACCGATACGGCCATTTCCTTTGCCAACACTTCTGCCCAAAAAGAGGATGGCGTCCCACTTGGTACCCTTTCGATCTCCTAACGAAACATCGAAAGGGATATTTCCTTTTCTGCTCCCTCATTGGCAAATGAGATCGGATTTCCCAAGACATCCCGCAATCGTAATTTCCAGCCTTCTTCCAAAAGATTTTCTTTCCACGTTTTCTTCCAAACCACCGTTTTTCCTGGTTCAATCTGCTGCAGGGGCTGTTTCCATACACAGCGCGGAGGCGTTTGCGTATCCTTCCACAATTCCAGGTAAACTTCTTCATACGGAACTGCAAATCCGGCATTTTCAATCTCCAGTATAAGAACACTGTGCGAAAAACGTCTGCGGATCTCTGCTTTGCAAACAACAAACCGATACCCCATATGCGCCTCCACATAATCATACAACGACGTTCCCTGCCAGACTCCCCCTTGACCGCATTCCAATTTTTTCCATCTTTCAAGTTCATTCAGATCATAATCGCGGTTCAGATACGTAATTCCCTCTTTCCGCAGCCGCCGGAGAATCTCCTCTGCGGTCTGGTTCAAACCACCGACCACCTCGCCGCCGTTGGGCGCCCATCGCGCATTTTTTTGAATCAAATCCTGCTCCCGTTCTGCCGGCCAGCTCTCCTCCCAGACATATTCCCGCTCTCCGCCGGCATCGGCAAATGTGCCAAAATCTGTCTCAGAGCCAAACATCCCGTCATTGTACAGACCAATCTTTTCCTGTTCCATCTCCTGTTCATCGGCACAGATCATCCGCCAATGAACAGGTTTCCGTACACTGCGGTAAATCTGCGGAGACAACTCCCCTTTGTATTGTTTTTCCAATTTTTGTATATTTTCTTTTGTCAGAAAACGGGATGAATGCATTTCTCCCCAGCTTCCCAAAAATACCCCCTGCAAAATGAAAGTATGTTCCGCATACGCATTCACTACCGGAAGGATCTGGAAAATATGCCGCTCTACGACCGAAAGCGCGGAAGGATCTTTTTCCATCCCCTTTCCCTCATAATCATAGGAAAAACGCAGGATCAAGTCCTGCTTCTTTTGTATAAAAAAGGAAAAGACATCACGAAGCCCCTGTACTTCCTGCTCATTTATGTCTTCTCCGGGAATCAGTATCTCCAGTAAAACCAGCGTATCTTCTGCCGCCAGACTGGTTTCCGCCTGAACCGGATCCCACACTTCGCCCACTGTCACAGGAAAAATCCGGTACCAGCCCCGGCGGACATTGGAGAGCCTTTTTGTACTCTCCCTGCATCGCATCTTTTTATTCTTCGTCATCCGACACCCCTTCATCAATCTTAAATAGTTTTATACCGATCCATACTGCTACGATCGAAAACATCATACGGAACATATACATGATCGGCTTCAGTCCGGAATGCATACTCTTTCCTTCCACGCGCGGATGCATCACTGCCGGCACCTCAACCAGACGATACCCCAGCAAAAGCATCTGCATGATGATATTGGCATCCGGATATTTATCATCAAAGTGATTATAGGTCGAATAGAAAATGACAACCCGGCGGCTCAGTCCCTGCAGCCCCGTCGTAGGATCTGCAATTTTTCGGTGCGTCCCAAGATAGATCAGGCCACGGAACAGACCCCAGGCTATCTTTTTGGCAAAAGATACCGGAAACTCGGAACTTCCTTCTAAAAAGCGGGATCCGAGGACTATATCCGGATAATGCCCCGTCTCATCTTTTGTCTTTAATTTTTCATAAATAACCGGAACATTACATACATCATGCTGTCCATCTGCGTCCATCTGGATCACGTATTGATAGCCGCGGCGGATGGCGTACTTATATCCGAGCTGGAGAGCACTTCCATACCCAAGATTAAATACATGGGTTACAATCGCATGATTGCGTGCTTTTACGATCCAATTGGTATCATCCGAAGAAGCGTCGTTCATAATAAGCACATCTGCGATCTCTGCAATCTCCGGCTGCTCCAATTGTTCCAATAGTTTTGTAATATTCTTTGCTTCATTATACGCCGGAATGATTATCAATAATTCTTTTTTTGTCTTTTTCTCAATTGCCATCTTTATTCACTCTCATTTTCCATTAATTTTAGTAATTCTGTCAACTGTGACTTCTCGGACAGTTCCTTTTTCTGTGCCATCTTTCCATAGGCGATACAAGCCTCTTTGTTATCCAGTAATTCGCAGACCGCATCACAGATTCCCTCCGCACTGAGCGGACACATTTTTCCATCGATCCCATCCACGATCTGCTCCCGGTTTCCCGGACAGTCTGAGGCGAGTATCGTGCAGCCGAGTGTCTGTGCTTCCTGGATCGCGATACTTTTTCCCTCAAACCGCGTTGCATGGACGTAAATATCGCACTGTTTATAATAGGGATACGGATTTTCTTTGGCTCCCAAAAGCAGGAAATCCTTTTCCAATCCGTATTCTCTGATCCTTTTTTCTAACGGCTTTCGTTCTTCTCCTTCTCCCAGAACATACCACCGGACATTGCGCCCTCTTTCCCGCAAAAGCCGCATCGCCTCGACCGCAGTCTCGTAAGCCTTCTGTGCCGTCAGACGTCCGACCGTCAAAAGTCTCACACCGTCAAAGTCATCGTCAAATCCACCTGCTTTTTCTGCTCCTTCACGGATTTTTGCCGTATCGATCATATTGTGAAATACTTTCGTCTTTTTTTCGTACTGCGGATACACCGCCAGAAAATGCTCTCTCACTTCATCCGATACCGGACAGATGCGGTCAAACGAATCATAACATCCGCGGTCAAGCTGTGGTGTATACCCTGCTTTTTCATAATCGATATGTACAAAAGCAGCCTTTCTGTCCGCGGACACATGATCTGCGACATAATACGTCGATCCGCCTTCAAGATACGCAATTGCCATATCATAATGTGCCGTAAAAACCGGTGCTGCATCTGACATCACCCGCCATAACAATTTATCCGGCAGAATGCGTCCTTTCCGAAGCATGGCAAAAAAGGCTCGCAATACATATGGTAAATTTTTCCATATACTTCCTTTTTGGAAAAGATGCGAAAAAAGATACCGGTTCAATTCTTTTTTTCCCTCTCTGCTCAATACCGAACTGTCTGAAAACTGCTTATTTAACACCGTAACCGTATCCGGAAGCCGATGGATCATCTCTCCCTGATTGAGCAGGACAAATACCGACATCTTATATTTCTCCGGATCCATATTACGGATCATCTCGATCATCGCAGTCTCTGCCCCGGCACATCCAAGCGTATTGATCACAAATAATACCTGTTTCATTTTGACTCCTTTTCAACGCTTTCCTTCACGCTGTTTATCTTTTCCAAAAGCATCTCATTTTCCTGGTTTAACAGGGAAACCTGCATTGCAAGTTCCTGATTTTTCCGGCTTAACACGGAAATCTGTGTGCTCAGGTAAAACAGACACCACAGCGCACAGATACCGATCACCACGATCACGATCATTCCCCGCGTACTGACATACCGGTTCCAAAGCGTCGGACGCAGGCAGATTCCCGAAACGATCAATCCCAGATCGATCACGCCCCACAAAAGACAAAACTGCTCTTTTAATTTGCGCCTTGCCAGCGACAATACCGTCTTAATAACCAAAAAACATCCTAAAAATACCAATAAAATTCGTAACATATCTCCTGTTTGCATTTTCTCTCTCCTAACTCAATCCATATACCGGTCAAATACTTTTGATTCCGGTGGAACTCCTCGTTTATGCTGCAACAGATTCCCTTTGCAGAACACATGTTCATCCAGATTTTTTTCAAGCCAGTGAAGCCTCACATACGCAACACAAAAACCGATAAATGCCCCGATAAATACCCCGATCCCATACCAGATCTCCGGAAGCCAGGTTGCCACAATAGAGGACAGCCAGGTGACAAAACAGAACAAAAAGGCAGTCATCAGTGCTCCGGTCAGGTCATTGAAATAATATAAGAAAATAATTGCTGCATACATAATAAATAATACAAAATATCCGGCGGCAAGGCAAGGATAAATTTTCAATACCAGACCATCAAATCCAAATCTCGGCAGCAGAATAATACAAATAAAAAACAAAATAACGGAAATGATAAACTGGATCCGGACGAGATTCATCAACTCTTCGGACAATTGGCGAAACATCCTTTTCTTCGCCAGTTCGATATCCATCTTCCTTCCCCCGATAACGGCTTCCGAATACGCTTTATACCGTTCGTGAAAATGCATCTCCACGCGGGAAATAAAGATCACACTGGACGAAAGATTCGTAAACATCGCAAGGCAGGTCGCCATATCATACGATGTCACGCAGACAAACGTATCTGCCACAACCATTCGCAGATCCGTTGTCCAAAACACAAAGTTGTGTATATACAATCCCAGCGTATATAAAAAGTTCGTCAAAACCAGTTTCCAGTAAATCCGAAAGTACGAGAAAACGCGCTTATATTGTCCGCTGTTTTCCTTAAAATAGTTTCGGACCGCCGCAAACTCCAGACTCGCGATGAGAAAAAAACCAACATCCAGTGCTGCCAGCATCGCCCCGGTCTTTTCACAACCAAATACCACCGTCAACAGACAGGCAAACGCCACCGTTACCGCCATTCCAAGAAGAAAGAAAAAGGAAATCTTCTTGTAGTCCTTACAGATGGAAAGATACAGCATCTGATAAAATACGAGCACCAGTGCCACATATCCGCAGTACCCGGCAAAGACAAACAGCGCCGGTACTTTCCCCGTCAAATATTCGCGGACGCAGAAAACGATTCCAAACACACAGCTGAATCCAAGATTCAAAATCATGCCCGCGTAAAAGCACGGAAGGATATCCTGGTATTTTTCTTCATATATTATATCGGACATATATCGTGATAATACAGAGTTAAATGGTGCCGAACTCAGCAGTGCAAAGATAAAAACATACAGCACCGTACAGGCAAACAATTCGCGCTGTGCATATCCGACTTTCGATACATCAAGCACCACCTGCATGACCATGATCGCCGCGATAACAAGGATCATCGGCGCGATTGTGATCATCGCACTATATCCCATACCTATGATATTGGTCGTCAATGTATTTTTATTGTAGATTTTATTTAATTTTACACCGATACCTGCCATCGTCTTCCTCCAATCTTTTTCCATTATTTGAAAATATTTTACCTTTTTCTTACCAGGACTTCTGCCTTATCAAGGCTTTTTCATACGGAATGGCTGCTCGCTCCATTCTTCTTTCCTTTTTTTGGAAAATTCCTGATAAATGCCGCGGTATACCTGCTTCATATCCTGCACCTTATATCCGTTCATCACACGCTCATATCCGGCCTCTCCCATGTCTCTCCTTATTTTTCCATTTTCTGCCAGTTCCACCATTGCCTCTGAAATCTCTTCCAGATTCATAATATGGGTCAAAATCCCAGCCGGCTTTTCGCCCTCTCTCTCGCCATAGATCAATTCACGGCAGTTTCCGACATCTGTCGCGATGACCGGTTTATGCGCCGCATAACTTTCCAAGATCGTAAGCGGCTGTCCTTCGCTGATGCTTGTCAATATCGTAAAATCCATCCTGCCAAGATATTCCCGGATATCTACCCGTCCGGTAAATACCACATCTTTTATATTCAATGCCTCGACAAGATCAAAACATTCTTTCGCATACTGCTCATCCTCATCACAGGGACCCATGATCCACAATTTCAGATTTTCTACCTTTTTCTTGGCAAAGGCAAATGCCTGGATCATTGTCTTTACATCTTTGATCGGCGTGACACGGAGCACCGCGCCTATGTGGATCATTTGCTCTTCCTCCTCTGTCTTTCCCGGAAGATCTGCCAGCCGTTCTACGTCGATACCATTGGGCGTTACCCTCGTCTTTTCTGCCGGACAGCCCAGTTCCAGCTGCAGCTGCCTCGCTCTGGCATAAAGACTCGTCACGATATCCGCCTGGTCATACGCAAGAAGGGACATTTTTTTAAACTGCTCGATCCATATATTTTTGTATACCCCGGCTACCCAGGATGCCTTGATGATCTCTTCCTCTCTCTCTCTCGTATAGATCCCATGTTCTGAGATCAAAAGACCGCAGCCATACAGATGCTTTGCCATACTTCCTAAAACCCCCGCATAACCGGTTGCCACACAATGATACAGATCCGCTTTCGGAATCTTCGTTTTCAGCACCAGAAAGAGCGGCAGATAGATCGACCGCATCGTCCAAAGGAAGTCCGAAAAGACGATATGCGGATAATTTTTCTGATAGCACTCGGATACCAAATGATAAAAATCCGGCCCCATCAGCAGTTTATCCAGCGAGAATTTACGGTTTTGAAAAAGATCAAAAATGACATTCCAGTCAATCTCACGGTTCAGGATCATACTGCGCATCGCCTTGTATTCTTTTTTGTTCAGGCGGATTTCTTTTCCCTTGCTGCCTGCACCATCCCAGTCAAAGTCCTCCAGATACACTTCATGCACCTGCGTGACATTTTCCGGCAGTTCGTAGGCAAATTTTCCGCTCAGTGAACGATTGGAAATAATTGCCAATATCTGAAATTCAAGATTGGGAAAAGACCGGATCATGCTGTGGATCCAGCTCGATACACCGCCCACAACATAAGGATAACATCCCTCTGCCACGATACAAACCTTCATTTGGCTCTCCTTTCTGCCCTCAATCCGAGAGCGTATAATACAATTCGTTTTGCGGTTTGAGCCGCAGTGTAACTTCTGCCTGATTTGCAGCAACCAGATATGCCCCTTCTTCGACTTCGATAAGGGATGCCCCGGACACCGCTTCGGCCTCTTCCTCATGTGTCCGCAGAAGAAACCATGTCGTCTCCCCATCGACCGCACCGGAGACCTTTAAGCGGATCGTATCTCCTTCACAGCTGTCCTCATAATCGGAAGCCAAAAAGCTGCGGATCCTGCCATCTGCTTCAGATACCGTCGTCTTTTCAAAACAGTCAAATGCGTTCCAAAACGTATTGGTGTTACTTGCAAACTTTTCAAACAATACTTCCCATCTGTCCTTCTTTTCCTGCGGCCAGAGAATTTGTTTTAAATCAAACACAATATTGGAATACGCAAGCGAAGTCTGCAGACTCTTCATCCGGATATCCTCCCGGTACGTATGTGAAATCCCATTGCTGGTAACGGCCTGCAATGTCATCGCATCCCCCTCTTTCGCTACAACAGTATCTTCCAAATAATCTCCGACCAATGTTGTCACAGAGGAAAATGCCGACTGTGAAAGTGCACTTTCATAAGCCGCCTTCTGCGCTTTTGTCACATAGGCCGCCCCATACAAATACCGGCTGCCTGTCTGCTTTATAAATAACGTATCTTTTTTTAGCTTTTCCAGCGGATCAACAATTCCAAAATTATCCAGCGATATACCCGCCTCTGCCGATTTTTCGCGCAATTCCTTCAGATAAAAGATCCACTGTTTGGAATCCGGCACATTTTCATCGTCATAATCCATCTGGGGCGAAAAGAAGCAGGTAAGTTTTCCTCCCGACTGTTCCTGATTGGCACAAAGCCCCGGCCAGATGATATCGCGGAATACCGCCAGCGACTCACGGCTGTACAGGGTTTTCATTTTCTCTTTATTTTCACTGGCAAATCCGGAGAAATTTGCCATCGACATATTTTGTGCATTTACTACCGGATAAATTTCGTACCGGTGCAGTTCTGACATCATGGCATCCAAAAATCCGATCCCTGTGCAGTCTTCCATATAATCACCATTGACAGCAAATACTTTTGCCTCTCCCACCGATGCCCGCCAAAGGATTGGCGGCAGCTGTTCATTTTTCACGGACTCATCCGCAAGCATCCCTACCATGTAGGACTTGCATCCGTTTTCCAGATCATACCAGGGGATCCGGTCTGCCAGATCCTGGCGCTCTTCTTTCTCTTTTTCGTCTGCCGGCTTATAGATTGCCTGTCCGCCAAGCAAAAAACCATCAAACAGGTTGACACCGGTAAGTTCCACGCTTTCCTGTCTGACCTGCCTGATTCCAAGTACTTCCCGCCAGCGGCTGCTCATCGAAATGGTTTTCACATCCGGGAGACTGCAAAATACAAAAGAAATTCCCTGCTTTGTATAGGCAAGCACCTGATCCAGATCGGAATCACCGGCCACCGCCTCTTTTTGCAGGATAATAATATCACTGTCTGCCGCCATGTCCTCCGGGCATTCCCGGATGGAAGAAAATGTCAAAAGTTTTCGTTTTGTATAACCCGCCCATTGAGCGGCCATTTTTCCATAAGCCCCTTCACTCTCTCCTATAAACACAGCCGTTTTGTCACTCGTCTCCAGATCACAGGTTATAACATTTTCCTTTTTTTGTAAATATTGATTCGTGTCGTACGTATTTCCATTCTCTTTCACAACCTGCGTAAATTGAAACATAAAAAGAAGTACAAACATCATCATAATTAAGATAAAAAATCTACGTTTGGATACCATCTCATTCACCCCCTGCCTTCCCGGAATTATATCCATAATCAATGGCAAAGTTAAACAGCCGGTATGGATTTTGTGTAATCTTATAACACACAAAATTGTCTGTCTCACAATACACACTTACATTGGTCGGATACAGCCTGCTAAATTCTTTTGCCCAGTAATACACTCGGGACATCAGAATCCAGCGGTATTCTCCCTTATACATCGCGATTCCGCCGACATTCGGAAGTTCCTGTCTGGCTCCCTCTTCGGAGATCGACTGTCCGCTTTTTTCATAATGCTCGGTATAATCAAGCGGAACCTTTTCCACAAAAACATACACGCGATCCGTCGGGATCTTGATATTAAAATCCGTTCCAGGCCGTGCATTGTTATATTCCATCTCTCTTAAAAATGAAATCAATTCATAGTGATACCCGTGATATAACCCCATCTGCGTCTCATCGTTGGCAGATACGATCGTCCAGGTGTGATCTTCTTCCTGCCGGATAATACTTGTCAGACAGGCAAGCGCTTCATTCGTCACAAGTGCCGTATTTTCCGCAAGCGGTTTCCGGTAATTTCCATCCCACAGAAGCAGGACAATGGCGCCAATGCAGGCAAAGGATATGAGATCACGTAAGATCCGCCAGGATTTCGGATATACCACCAGCCGGATCGCCGCATCCACGACAAATCCAAAGACAACCGGAAGCATATACGCAAAATAAATACGACAGCGGCTTCCATCCATCAATTCCGGAAGCCCCAGTTCTTTCGCCGTCTGCAGCATCCATAATACCAGCATAAACCATCCCATGGAAAGAAGCATCGCCGCGTATTGGCGCTTCTTCAACAGGAAAAAGAGAATGCCAAAGAGAAACAGCAAACCAAACGCTCCGACTACTACCATCGTATACCAGGTCGGCGGTTCATTTAAAACGGCATCTTTGATCGTCGTTGTCATCTTCGACCAGACACGGGAGAGCTTTTGCGTCAATGGCACATCCAGATGCTTTGTCTTTTCCAGCGCCTCCTTGGTATCCACCGAGTTCTCCTGTAAAAGATTTCCATCACTGTCATAATAATACACGGTCGCATTTCCGGAGATCTGCTGTACAGCACCTCCGCTTACGCTCTCCTCCTCCGCATCGTCTCCCTGAATGACACTCATTCCCCAGCCAAGACTTCCCTGTAAAGGCGTCCCGGATATAAACGCGGCCGCCATCGGAAGAACCGCCGAAAAAACACCCAGAAAGCAAGCCAGGACAACCCGCCAAAAGTATTTTCCCCGGACAAACCACCCCAGATATCCAAGCGCAATTCCCACGCAGAACAAACCGGCAATCATCGTATCATAAAAATGTACCGCAAGTGTCATTCCAAAACTCATGGCAAAAAATGTCAGACACCACGTCGACGACAACCGGGTCTTTTTCCCTTGTAATTCCCGCTTTCTGGCGCCAAAAAACCGGAAAGCAAAATACGCCGCCGGCAGGATAAAAAGCATTCCATACTCCTGTGGCAGCACGGCAAAAAACCGCAGATAAGTAGATGGCTGTAAAAAATTTCCAAGTATATAAAGCAGTACTACCGCATAGGAAACATAGCGGCTTTTACAGCAAAGGCGCAGAAACGCGAGAAGCACAAGATGGATCGCAATCGTCTGCACCAGCGAAAATAAACACATCAATACATAACTGTCGATCTGAAATACCGCATGCAGATAATAAATGATGCAGTGATACCCAAAAGGATATACGCCATCGATAAATATATTATTTTCTTCCATTCCATTGATCCAATACAGATGCACGGGGGTATCCGATGCCGTATATCCGTATACCTGCAGTTTTCCGACACCGTAAAACCACGCCGCCGCGCCAAGAATTCCCAGTACGAGAATCCATTCAACCGGCCGTTTAAAAAATGCCTTCGCCACATAACAGACCAGCCATTTCACGCGCTTTGCCATACGCCCTGCCGCATTGCGCAAAACCCTTTTTCCACTGATACGCCGTGTCGCAAGTTTATGCATCGTCTCCCACGATGTTATTATCTTCCCCCGGACGGGAATATGGTTAAGACGCACCCAGACCGCAAACGCCGGGATCCAGGTTCCGAAAATAAGTGTCCACCGGTTTGAAAGATGCAGCAGCTGGAGTACAAATACCAGATTCATCAGATAAAAATTTCCAGCCAAAAAGCTCATCAGAATTTTTTCTGTCATCCGCTGTTTTTTCAGTCTTGTACGCAGCACAAAAAACGGAAGGATCGTAGTCATTCCGATATAGGCACAAAAAATCTCTATGAACTTTAATATCATATATAATTTCATTGACATACTATCGTTTCCCCTTATGACTGAAATACACGGATCAGTTCCAATGTTTCATTATCAATCACCACATCGGACTGCTTTAATTCTCCAAGTACCCGGAAAAAGGACTCTCTGTCCCCACAGGAAAAATACAATTTTAACTGACAGGTATAGGTGGAAAGTCTCTTTGGAAAATATTTTGCCGCCCGCTCGCACCATATACGGCAGCGGTCATACTCTTTGATCTCCAAAAGCCGCAGGGCAATATCCTCAAAATATTCCCCGGACATTTTATCCGGTTCTTTATCATACAAAATCTGGCAGACCGATGCCATCCGGAGCACCATGTCCTTTTGTTCCATATCGGTAAACACCCGCTGACTCAATACCGGATTCATATATTCGATCAATAATCTCACATGCACGATCTGGTCTTCTTTTTCTTCCAATATCTCATTATAAACATTTTGTACCATCGCCCGGAACCCATTGAGTTCGTCCTGTAACACCGATGCCGCATAATGCGATGTCTCCGAATCCTCGCTGTCCAATGCTTTGGCGATCGATGCAAGCGAATTTCTCGTATTCGCCCGCACGACATTGAGCATGAGATTTCTGAGATTGGTTTTATCGGTAATTACAAGCGCTTCTTCCATCGGAACCATCGTTCTTCCGCGGTCTTCATCCGCACGCAGAAAGGTTTTTACACGTTCTTTCCGGAATACAACATCTTCCAGATCTACTTCCCGTTTGAATACATACCGGTAAATCACGTAACCTGCCATCAGAAACAGTGCCCCTGCCATCGGACAAAGCAGTATAACCAGTATTTTGGCAGCCGTTTCCAACTTATCATTATCCTGCTTTCTCATCCGCCAGATTCCATAGATCACAGCGATGCAGCTATTGAGAATAAATACGATCCATAGCAGTTTCATCCTGTCACCTCTCGATCCGGTCGATAATACGACTGCTAAATCCCGCTTTCATAAAACGGTTTACTACGATCTGCGCTTCTGTTTTTACAGTATTTGACAATAGCACATACAATTTTCCGTCATCCATCGTCCCAAGATAATCCGTCTGGCGCAGATTATCCAAAAGAATTTCTTCACTGCGTTTAAATGTTGCCGGATCACATTCGATCTGCAGCAGCGTACATTCGGTAAGGTTCTTTTTCTTGGCATTGTAATACGCTTGTACCAGAGACGTAAATGCCTCTGCCTCCAAAATCTTCGTATCTGCCAGATACCGCCTCTCTTCCAGTGCTGCCAGATAGCGGTTTGCGCGCAGCACGGCATTCTGGATCAGATAACTTACCACCACAAGGCGGTTCGCCTCGCCTAACGTCATGCGCTCCCACGGAAGTCCCCAGAGCATCAGAATCATCTGTATCTCCTCATTGTCGTAGATGGCATTTGCCATAAGCGGATATGACGCATCCAGATTTCGGTTAATGTATACCCTTTGCTCCTTCAATGCCTCATACATATCGGTCATATCCTGATACAGGATCGAATTTCCCAATTTTCTCGCTTCATCCGAACTGGCAGAAAACATACGGGCATACCCGGATCGATGCACGGTATAGATCGCCACATCCGGACAGTTCAGCAGATCTCTGACAATTTCCACGGCATGGAACAATACTTCTTCCGGCATATAACGCTCCAGTGAAGACGTAATGCTGTAAATCTTTCCAATACTGTCTTTCTGATCGACCACCTGTTGTTCGAGAACATCTTTTACCCTGACATTACTGCTGTTGATATCTTTCATATCTCCCAGCTGCCGGTTCAGATTGTCCTGTATCTCAGCACTCTCCTGCCGAATATCGCGGATCTGATCGCGCATATAACCGACCACCAGTCCAAGGATAAACAATTGCGCCATCCACACATAGGTCGTATAATCAAGCATCACTTCAAATCCGCTTCTTGTATACATCTGGCGGAACAGATACCCACACACGGCAAGAACAGCGGAAAAAAGTGCCTGATGCTGTCCGTGTACGATAGCAAATAAAAGGACATAAAAGAGATAAAAATCCAGTCTTGAAAAATACTGGCTTCCTGCCGTCCGGTTATTCAACATAAAAAACGGAATAAAACATACCATATTTTCCAAAAACGGAAATATCGCTTTCAAAAACCACCCAAACTGCTGCAGAATCCGTTTGCCAAACGATCGTTTTTCCTCTGTCTCATCGATAAATACCGACCGGTTCCTTTTCATATATTTTACTACTTTTTTCACGCCTTCTTCGCGTGAATGGTAAATTCTAGCAGGAAATTCCTCTGCAAAACGTTCGTTTGACAAAACTCTGCGGCAGCTTTCCGCCCGTTTCACTTCCAAAATGGTAATCTGCGTATTTCCCATCGCCTTTTTGATCTCCTGCGCCAGCTGCCATTCACTGACCGGCTCCCCGGAAGACAGGTGATACAAACTATACTCGGTATGTTTTGCCGCAATGATCTCATAGATAAATTCCACGGCATCATCTTCATACAAAAGCGAATACACATTTTCTTTATCCGCCGGCATATAATCTGCCCGCAACGCACTCATGCACAATTCGGCACATGGATTTTGCAGTGCGTCCGCGATATTTTGTGGAATCCGGTACAAATGATCCAGGCGCAGGATCACAACGTCTTTCTTCCAATTATTGGAAAATTCCAGGCAGATCTGCTCCGCCTGGATCAAAGCCGTCGTCTTTGCCCCATCCCCCCATACCGGTTCGTCTTCTGTAATGTCATGGCTGCTTCCCTTTCCAAAGACTTCATCCGAAGATAAAAATACAAAGCGGACATTTTTTTCAGAAGAATAAGACAACAAAATATTCATGACAGCAGAAATAAAGCGAACTGCCTCTCTTTCGCTTTCATTCCAGTTAAAGTTCGAATCGTATGCTCCCATAAAAAGAATACAATCCGGGCATACGCTCTCAAAAATCTCCTTGAGGCTGTCACTGTCATATGTAAATGTATAGGTTTCAAAAACTTTTTCATACCCTTTTCGTGCAAAGGATTCTCCGGTCAGAAGACTGACACGGTGTCCCTCTTTTCTCAGTTTAACGATCATGCGGTTCGTCAGACTTCCGGGACCTCCAATCAGTAGTATGTTCATTACAATACCTCCACGATGGGTTTCAGATCTCAATGTTATTCTTTCTCAGTTCCTGTATAAATTCTTCAATATCTTTCTGTATCTCTTTTTCCTCTTCTTCATTTCCCTCTGTAAAACATTGTGCAATCTCTTCTGTGCCTTTCCCTTCTTCCAGCATTTTCCAAATATCAGCCGCCGTCTCGTTGAGTTCAAACGGTTTGGGAATCTTTCCGTCATCCGGCCTGGTATCCGACAGCCAATAACTTCCGGCTGCATACCGTAATTGATATCGTCCCATATCATCCCCGCTTTCCGGTATCTGACAGGCTTTCATCCAGCCGCAGACGAACCATCATTTTGATACCAAAAGATAGTATACCATAGCATCGCAGTCTCATACAGGCTGAAAATCCACGGATCATCAGGCGCCACAGCAAAGAAGGGATTTCTTTGGTCTTTCTGCCCTTTGCCATCCTGCGAAACCATTGTTTACAATAACGATCTTCTCCGTATCTTCGTAAAAGCTTTCCGGCAGATCCATAAACGCCTTCCGGATGCTGTGCATTCATGATGGCATCAAATGCTGCCGCAAATACAATCAGGTAACCGACAAGATTTTCCTGCTCTTCCCTTTTTTCTTCCACAAGAACCGCTTCTGTCTCTTTGGCAATGGCGATCCAGTTTTCCACCGAATCACTCCGGTACTGATACGATACGGAATCATCATTTTTACGGTATATATAAACCTGTTCTTTTAGAAAGGCATACGCGGCGCCCTTTGCGTAGCATATCAGATTGAATAACTTATCTTCGCTGTAACGGTATGGCGAAAAATGAATGTCATTCTCTCGCAAAAAAGAAGTGCGGTACATCTTTCCCCACACATAAGACAAATTCCCTCGCGAGAAAAAACCGCAGAACCGGAAGGCTTCACTTTCCGGCGCATACTGCGAAAAGGTTTCAACGGAATTTGCCTCCAGACGTTTTTCCTTCCATAATCTGGAATAATCTCCACAGACTATGTCCGCGTGCGTCTGTTCCAGACGTTTTACCATATGATCTAACACGTCCGGTTCCGGGAGAACATCATCTGCATCGACAAATACCACGGTCTCCCCCGTACAGGCATCAAGACCACACTGCCTTGCCATCGCTGCCCCGCGGTGTTTTCCGGAAAGAATCTGAATGCCGTCATACGTTTTGGCATACTGTTCGCATATCTCTTTACTTTTGTCGTCCGATCCATCTTCAATCAAAAGAATCTCTCTGTCCGTATACTTCTGACTGACAATGCTGTCAAGACATTCTCGCAGATAGTCTTCTGCATTATAAACCGGTATGATAACTGAAACTTTTATAATAACCTCACTTCTTCCCTTTCGTTCTCAGATTATTATATAAAAACGCATGGGGGGCTGTCAACTGGTTTTTCGGTTATTGTAAAAAAACATTGCCACTGCCATCGCACAGATCATCGCATATCCGATCCAGCTCAAAGCATCCGGGATCTGGCCAAAGACAACAAATCCCATCGCCGCCGAAAAGATGATCTGCGAATAATCGTATACCGAAATCTCCTTCGCCGGTGCATGAAAATATGCTGCCGTGATGCTAAACTGTCCGCCGGCTGCCGCAAGTCCGGCAAAAAGCAGATAAACCAGCTGCATTCCGGTCATTGGATGAAAGTCAAAGATCAGATAAGGCAGCGTCACAAGGCACGAAAATCCGGAGAAAAATGCCACGACAAATGGCCCCTTCTCCCCTTTTTCTCCGAGCACACGTACATTGGTGTACGCAAGCCCGGCGCCCATACCGCCAATCAGACCGATCAATGCCGGAAAAGACACCAGCGACGCGCCCGATGGCTTCAGGATCAAAAGACTTCCGATAAATGCGCCGATAACAATAAATATCTGAGGCAGCGAGATTTTTTCCTTCAGGATCAGTATACTGAAAAGAATCGCAAAAAACGGTGACATTTTATTGAGCATGGAAGCATCGGACAACACCAGATGATCCACCGCATAAAAGTTACACAAAATCCCTACGGTTCCTGCCACAGAACGGATGACAAGGTACTTGATATTTTCTCTTTTTCCCGAAAAATGTACATGGTCTTTTTTCAAAATAACAAGGGCAAAAAATAACGCTACCAGATTTCGGAAAAAACTTTTTTCTACGGACGGCAGATCTCCTGCCAGTTTTACAAACATTCCCATCAGGGCAAAACAAAATGCCGAGCAGACAATAAATAAGATTCCTTTGTACCTTTTATTCATTTTCAGCGCCTCCTATTCTTCGATGCGAAGGATCTCACACGCATCACTTGTCCGTATTGTAATGTTTTTCTCTGTCTTCGGAAGCGTTATTTTAATCGTATTATTTTCTCGTACTGCCCGTATTTTCATAACTTCCAAAGCATTGGTATCGTATATTACCGTCTCTGTTTCCTGACCTTCTTCCAGTCCGTAAATAACGACCTCCGCCCCATCAACATAATCATACAATACACTTTTTTGTGTATCGCCGTCAAATTTTCCGTAAACGATCATACTTCCGGGTCTTGCCAGTATTGGCATCTGGAAATAATCACACTTTCTTGTGTAATATCTTCCCCCCTCATATGTTTCCCCGCTCTGAATATCTCTCCATGTACCGCAGTCCGGCACATAAAACTCCGCTATTCCTTCTTCGTTCATAACGGGAACGACGCACAGATCATCTCCAAGCATATACTGTGTATCCAGATATTTACAGACCGTGTCGTCCGTAAACGAAACGATCATCGGACGCATCATCGGCACACCCTGACGGTGCGTCTTAACCGCCTGACTCCACAGATACGGCATCAGTTTTCCCTTTAATACCGCATAATGCCGCAAGACATCGCAGGCTTCCGTGTCCCCGTCTTTATCATACGCCCACGGCACACGATACGACGAAGAACCATGCAGCCGGCTGTGTGTCGACAACATACCAAAGGCACACCAGCGCTTATACACATCCGCAGAAGCCGTCGCCTCAAATCCGCCCATATCATGGGAAAAGAATCCAAAGCCGCTCGCACACAGTGACAATCCTCCGCGGAGTGTTTCTGCCATCGCCGAATATTCCGCATAGCAGTCGCCGCCCCAATGCACCGGAAAACGCTGTCCGCCAACCGTAGCACTCCGGGCAAACAGACACGCTCTGTCTTTGCCATAATAGGCTTCCAATGCTTCAAACACGCATTTATTGTATAGAAAACTATAGTAATTGTGCATCGCGATCGGATCGGAACCATCGTAATAACAGCAGTCCGTCGGAATCCTCTCGCCAAAATCCGTCTTAATGTTATTTACCCCCATGTCAAACAGCGTCTTTAGCAGTCCCTGAAACCATTTCTGCGCTGCCGGATTGGTAAAGTCCACAATCGCCATCCCCGGCTGCCAGAGGTCACATTGAAACACACTGCCATCTTTCTTTTTAATAAAATATCCGTTTTCTTTTCCTTCCGCAAAAAGCCGTGACCGCTGTGCCACATACGGATTGATCCAGACGCAGACCTCCAGTCCCTTTTCATGAAGACGTTTTAGCATCGCTTTCGGATCCGGAAACATTTCCTTGTTCCATTCAAAATTGCACCATTCGTATTCTTTCATCCAAAAGCAGTCGAAGTGAAATACCTGCAATGGAATCTTCCGCTCTGCCATCCCATCGATAAAATGATGAATCGTCTCTTCATCATAATTAGTCGTAAAGGAAGTCGATAACCACAGTCCAAATGTGTATGCAGGCGGCAATGCCGGTCTTCCCGTAAGTGCCGTATACCGTTCCAGAACAACTTCCAGATTTTCCCCTCCAAATACAAAATATTCCAGTGTCTCTCCCGGCACCGTAAAAGAAACTTTCGACACCGTGTCGGAATTTACCTCAAATGAAACTTTGTCGGAACTGTTGACAAAGACACCGTAACTTTTTGACGACAGATAAAACGGAATATTTTTGTAACTCTGTTCGGTACACGTTCCCCCGTCATTGTTCCACATTTCTACGGTCTGTCCGTTTTTTACAAAAGGGGTAAATTTTTCTCCAAACCCATAGATGCATTCTCCAATGCCGGTCTTCAACTGCTCGCGGAGATACGTTGTCCGCGGATCCTTTGCCGGATGGAAGAAATCGTCTTCCCGCTGGCTCTGAAGCCTCGCGTCCCGGATATAATTGCTTTCTTTTATAATCGAAGTCGCCCGGTCGGCTCCACCGGTAAGATATTTATCTCCATAATAAAACGCTGTCTCCCAATGATCTCCCTGCGCGATCTCCAGCCGCGTCCGTCCACTGACCATTACCACTCTGTCTTTTTCTTTGCGGATCTCCGGGAGATATCCCTCGTCTTCTGCCAGTTCAAACTTTGGCTTATTATCCAGCCCCCCGCGGTAATGGTCGATGTGTACTTTTATGACATTTTCCATACGCGAAGAATACGTGATCTCCAGATTTGGTCCGGCAAGTGTCATGCCCCGGTTTTGCACCACATACGGAGCTGCCAGCACACGTATCTCATGGTCGGTCGTCTCCACCTCATACGCCTGTGCCACATAACGCACATCGTACCCTTTTTTATCCATCCAAAATCCATCTGATATTTTCATCTCATCGTCTCCTTACTGATCGTCCACATGCTGTACCCTTGTATCTTTGCCGAATCATAGATCGGACGCAGATTTTTTTCAAGCACATTACAAAATGTCTCTTTCTCACATCCGCTTACATACAATTGTTCCAATGACCAGGGCGCCACCAGATTATCGCGGTAACATTTTCCAAATATTTCCATTACTTTTTCTTTTTCCTGCACGCATTCAAACATCATAAACTGATTGTCTGCAAATGCTTTAAAATACTTGTCCCACACCGGCAGTTTATTGTTCTTGCTGGAATTTAACCGGCTCTCCATCGGCATCAGATTCCATAATTCATCGTTCGCGACAAAAGACCATGGCACAAAATGATCGATCGTCAGATTTTCCTCTGTCATTTTCTGTTCGGAATAAATATCGTATACCGGCCGGAGGTTCATGACCGATGTCCATAATTCGCGCACATAACGAAGTTTTCGAAGTTTTGTATTTTCCGGTTCCAGTTTATAGACAATGCCTGGAACACCGGGGTTTCTCCCCTGCAAATAGCGCACTTTTTTCAGTTCGATCCAGCCGTGGATCGTAGTATAATGATCCCGGAAAAACGGCTGCCATTTTTCATTGATCTGAACGGTCTTCTGCAGTCCTTTTGCATTTTCAATCACATAAGGAAAACAATATAATTTACTTGCCTCATGAATCACTTCGATCACGCGGACAGGCGAATTCCATATTTTGTCATTTCCCGTAATATTCGGCATAAAGGAGGAAAGCAGACGATAGGGCACATTTCTGCTCAATTGTGTTTTTGCTTTTTTCAGCAGTTTTTCCTGTTCCTGAATCGCATTCATAATCTCTTCACGGGACGCTGTACTCGAAAGTCCGGAACTTTTCTCCAATAAAAGCACGGCCCGCTCCAGACTGTTCGTCACTTCTCCCATCGCATTTTTCGGCCCCAGATGCAGATGATATTCTACCACCGAATACCACGCATCTACGATCATCTGATTGATCAGCTCATCAAATGAAATTTCTGTTTTTCCACACGAAAACAAGCCCAACACCGCGTCCAGCCAATAAAACTTATAACATTCGGTCGCGTCGTCAAGCATATGGATAAAACTGTCCGTATTTAATTGATTTAAATAATTGATCTGTAAATCTTGCGCCAAAAAAACCACTCCCTCGTACTTTATTATAATACCATAAAAGGCGTGGTTTCGCAACTTATTCAACTTTTCTGAAATGCCCATAAATTACGGATCTGCCCCTGCAGTTCTTCATAGTCCCACAAAGTGCTTCTCGTACGGCAATTGGGGTCATTTACTTTGATTTCACCGTTTTCATATCCGGTCAGAACGATAAAATGTCCTTCTGTCGTAAAATCTCCCGGTCCGACACTGCATATAATCGGATGTCCCTTTTCCAATTCCCCCTTAATCTGGTTTCTGCTCAGAGAAATCTGCGTTCCCTGCACTCCCAATTTTTCTGCCCCTTCTGTCATAATACTCCACGAAGTTCCCGTCCCTTTTACATAATATCCGTTTTGTGTGGCAAATTCTGCAATTTTATCCGGTGTCATCGCATCATTTCCGGTCAATCCGATGACAACCATCGAAAGACACGTTGGCGCACAGCCGGACAGCCCCAATACATTGTCGCCATAGTCCACATATCCCCATCGCTTGTCCCATTGGAGTAAGAGCGGAATTTTCTGCATTTTTTCCTTTCTTGTCAGCCCTCCTTTTGCTATATGCTCTGCATCGTTATAATTTCTTACAAAATCTGCCATCTCCGGATTGTTGCATACCAGCGACAGCAAATGCTCCGAATACTGCTCCCTGTTGTCATATATTTCTTTTATTTTCGGCAGCTGTTCTGCCATCTTTTTTAATTTTGCATTCACTTGGTTTTGGGTCAGTTTTTCCGGCTTTGTAATAAATGTACCGGTTTCTTCTGCACTTTCTCCAAATCCCAATTCTTCATATCTTTTTTCAAATGCAGTCATCACAAACGAAGCAAGCAGTTTTAGCACCAGCATCAAAATAATCCCTGCTACACAGACTCTTCTCCATCGTATTCTCGTCTTTCTTTTTTTCATCTCTGTTTCCTCCATTAAAAAAACCGTTTATTTTGTTTTCTCTATCTTAACAAAATAAGCGGTTTTCTTCTTCTCTTTTTTCCTATGAATTTCTTACAAATTTATGACTTATCCTGAAAAACTACGGTAAATGTTATGCTTTCTTCTGCACTTTCTGCCTCGATACTTCCTCCATGTCTTTCTACAATCTCCTTGGCAATAGCAAGGCCAATCCCCGCTCCGCCGGTTGTCGACGACCGCGAAGAATCCACACGGAAAAACTGCTCAAAAATGCGCCCCATCTTTTCCTTCGATATCGTTTTTCCATGATTTTTAATCCGGCAGACAATGGAATCGTTTTCTTTTTTCAAACTACATTGTATCTCGGTATCCGGATAACTGTAATTGCAGGCATTTCGAATCAGATTATCAAATACGCGGCTCAATTTATCCGGATCTCCGATCATCGTAATCTCCGGTTCAATATCCAATTTCCAAGTCAGATTTTTTTCTTGTAATACCAGCTCAAATTCGCTGCAGATCTGTTCAATCATACGGCTTAAATGAACTCTTTCAAATTCCAGTTCCATACTTGTCAGATTAAACCGTGTGACATCAAAAAATTCATTGATGAGGTCTTCCAGCCGTTCTGCTTTCCGGAGTGAAATACCGGTATATTTTTCCCGCAATTTCGGACTGATCTCGGTCTCTTCCCGCAAAAGCGTCAAATATCCTATTACACTGGTCAGTGGAGTTTTTAAATCATGAGCAAGATACACAAGCAGATCATTTTTCCGCTGTTCTGCTTCTTTGGCCTCCTGCGCCGTCCGCAATGCATTTTCTCTCGCCGCATTCAATTCATCCTGCAGCGGTTTTAATTCATCGGATAACACAACTGCCAGCTCCGGCGAAAGTGTGATCTGCTCTGCAGCTCTCGTAATCTCATCCAGTGAACTCATCCATTTTTTGATAAATATACAAGTTACAATTCCCCATCCAACTACGAAAAATCCCACAATGACTGCCACACTGTTTTGTTTAATAAAATGCAAAAACACGTAATTTGGATCCTCCGGATACCATATCACTCTCTCGCACACAGCACGCAGTAGAAAAAACATTCCGACAATGACTGCCACATAAACTGCAAAGGCGGATAAATAGCGGACGGCAAATTTGAATTTCATTCGGTTTCTTGCTTTTATTTTTTCATTCATCGATCTTATACCCCACTCCCCATACCGTTTTTATGTATTTGGGGTTTCGCGGAACCTCATGCATCTTTTCCCGGATTCTCGCCACATGTGCCATCACGGTATTATTTTCAAGATATTTTTCTTTCCACACCGTTTCAAACAATTGCTCTGTATCCACAACTTTATTGGCGTTTTCGCACAAAAGCCACACAATATCAAATTCCATCGGTGTCAGTTCCAGATCTTTCCCGTTCAAAGTACACAGATGGCGGTCTTTCCATATATCCAGCCCCCGGATATGAAATTCTTCGCTCTCTTTGTCCTCTTTTGTATTATACCGCCGATATCTGCGCAACTGCGACTTTACCCTCGTCACCAATTCAAGCGGATTAAACGGTTTTGTCATATAATCATCCGCCCCCATCGTAAGGCCATTGATTTTGTCAATGTCTTCCACTTTTGCCGTAAGCATAATAATCGGAAAATAATACGTTTCCCTTATTTTCTTACACAAAGAAAATCCATCGATATCCGGCAGCATAATATCAAGAATCGCCAAATCAATTTCCTGTGTTTCAATCCCTGCCAATGCCTCTTTTCCATTGCTGCATTTACATACCTGATAACCGTCATTTTTCAGATAGATCTCTACTAAATCCGTAATTTCCTTTTCATCATCTACGATAAGTATGGTTTCATTCATGGTTGTCATCCCCCTGAGTAAGCACCGCCTTCTGCACCATTTTTTCAAACGACTGCCGAAATCTCTCATCATCCTCTTCCGTCCGTTTTTTGGGACCTTTCATATGATTTTTGTGTGATGCCCGTCTGGCTTTTTTATTCAAATGCCGTTCCATCAGCATTTGATCTATATTTTCGTCCGTATACCACCGCCCCGACTGATGAATGGCAAACGCACCTTTCCCAAGTGCCATCGCCGCCACACCATAATCCTGCGATACCACGACATCCCCTCTGTGGCACAAACTGATCAACTTATAGTCCACCGCATCCGCACCCGCACCAACCACAACCACCTCACTGTACTCCGAATGCAGCACATGATTGGTATCGCAAAGCAGGGTAACGGAAATATTATATTTTTTGCCAATTTCTTCCACGATGCTTACCACAGGGCAGGCATCCGCATCTACGTAAATGTTCATAGGGTCTCCTTGCAGCTCGTAATCCTAATCATCCAATAAGAACTATCAATGTCTGCACGATTTAAACTTTTTGCTTTCCATCAACGCTTTTACAGACATTATTATCTGTATAAATATTACACCCCTAGTCTTTGCCTAATATCATTCAATCCTTCACCTTTATACATAAAAAATTTAGGACCAGCGATTGAATATGTACGCCCTGTCAACAACTTTGCAAGTGCGGTCAAAGACATTATCTCTTCATTATATCTTACATGGCGATCATCAACTACTTCTGCCTGAATTGCTGGGTTATAATTATATTGTATCATTTCACCAGGTAAGATACCACATTTTGTAAAAGAAAAATTAACTGCTCTTTCTGCGCTCTCTGTCTCAATTTCTACGGCTGCCTCTTCTGCTTCTCTTTCTTCCTCTGATGGTACAATCCGCTTCAGATTTTCACTACAACCATGTATTTCCGCAATCGCCTCCAATATCGAATACGCATCCTCAGGCGACATTGCATAAAACTCCCGAACTCGTTTTTTTCCGTTAAAATTTTCTATTGATCGTAAATTCGGGTTCAACTTATCTATAATGGAATGTATCTTCAAATCAGACAATCTTGAATTAACCTTATAAGTAGCATACACTCTAAATGCAAATGGAATACATTCACTCCGGTTCAATTGCTGCAATCTCTTCTCAATATTATCCGCGTACCCAATCTTTACATATTCTGGAAATGACGGATTGGTAAGAATATAAATCACACCTTGGTTTTGTGTCATGGTAAAGTTCCTCCTTTATACATGTTGCGGGCAAAGTTGAATATAAAATTACTATTACTTATTTACAAGTGTTTTTTACTTTTTCTCAACAGTTACATTATAAGTATTTACTTTTTCTTCACATACCTTAACGCCGTAACCAAATAAGCGCGCCTAAACAAATACTTAACCCTACATTGTTTAGCTGCTCATCTTTATCATACAAAAACACCACTTCTGTCACCCCCAACGCCTTATAGACTGCCTCTTCCGGAGAAGAATAAAATATCAGACTAAATGCGCCCACAAGATCTGATGGCACCGTACCCAGATCTGCTGCTGATGTAATTGGCAATAATACCTTCTTCGCACCGCTATCTAAGCAAACCTGCAAGGTGCTCGCCAGTTCTTCTACCTTAATCAAAGTACCACCAATACTAATCTCGCCTAACACCGCCATATNNCATACTGCTTACCATTGGCTTATTCAGTGCTGCCCACGAGATTGCAATGAGGGTTGGTAGTATTTGTCGCTTCTTGGGACTCTTTTGCTGAACCAATATCGGTACAAGTCAATTTTCCATTTCCAGGCATCATCTGTGTTTCCAGATGATAACAACCGATCATACCAGTCTTTGATTTTAAAACTGTGTATAAACTTCCCGTTTTTCCCATTTCTTCCGGGATCAGCCTTCCAGCCCCTTGCTCCGGCACACCAACATAATGCTCATCAAAGCTGTCATTATCTATGTAGGAAAAATTCACATCATAGAACTCCATGCCACCAATCTTCTTCAACTGTTCCTTTACACGGCGACGCAATTCAAGTGAAATTTCAACAGCTTCTTTACAATCCCTTCAAAACTAGGTGTTTTCACATCCGAAAGAACTGCCAGTAACCCAATATCAATCGTTTCGTTATTGTAATGGTTAATATTCAATGCCTTAAACTTCTCAATGCAAATGGTACTTCTCCAGAATGAACCATTTCCTGCCAAATGCTCTTTGTATTTGGTGTCCATACCAATCTCCTGCGACATCTGTGACACCCCATCCATATAATACAGTGTAGAATAGTAATACACATCGGCAAGCGGATTCTCGCTGTCACTTGGTCTGGCAAATGACGCATACACCAGATATTTCCCATCCGGATCCGATTCATTTAACAGCCACTTAGAATACAGCCAGTTCTCTCCGTCTAAAATGTGCAACTTGGCTGTATCTAACTATATTTCTGAGACTTCTTCTGCATAATCTCCCTTATCGTCAAACCAGAAGATGATGCGAACATCCGCCTTTGCAAATTCAGTATTTAATTGTTCCTGTATATTTTGTAAGTCCATCTTTTCACCTTCTACATGAAATTGTGCAGACCGTCTGCACAATTTACTTTTTCATATCAATTCTACATCTAATCTCTTCCGGATCCGGCAATGCATGCTTCAAATCAACCGGAAGATCTGTACATAAATGATATTCACTTACACCAATAGGCTTGGACATATCTCTTAATGAATATTCCGCAATTGTTCGACTCTCATCCCTACATAGGATAAGTCCGACTGATGGATTATCATCTGGTGCTTTAACCAAATCGTCCAATGCAGACAAATAGAAATTCATCTTTCCCGCCTGCTCCGGCTTAAACTCACCGGTCTTTAAGTCAATCGCTACATAACATCTAAGTTTGGTATTATAAAATAGGAGATCAATATAAAAATCCTTTCCTCCAACCTCAAGATGATACTGCTGTCCCATAAATGCAAATCCTGTTCCTAACTCCATCAACAAGGATGTGACTTTTTTTACCAGTTCGTTTTCTATATCTGTTTCCAACATATCTTCTGTATAATTAATAAAGTCAAACATATATGGATCTTTCATAGTACTCAGCACAACTTCTTTTTGTTCCGCAGGCAGCCTTGTTTCAAAATTCGATATCTTATTTGCAACAACCTGCCTCTCATACAACTGACTCTTCACCTGGGATGTCAAATCAT
>DJNB01000193.1 GCA_002435545.1 Lachnoclostridium sp. UBA6475 | reverse complement strand
CGCGCTAGCGACTTGGTACAATCAGCACATAAGAAAAACTACGGATAAGGTGAGACGTTACGAGGAGGTAAATTTTATGGGGAAAAAAGGTACGGCATTATTCTGCTGCATATTGGCGGCAGCGGTTGCCGGGATTCCGGGTGCAGACAGCCTGGCAGCAGAATCTTTTCGCGTGAATGAGATAAGTTCTGCGGATGGCTCCTGTATCCGGCAGGTATCGGGACAGAACTATCAGGAGTATTATGAGATCACGCAGGAAGAAATGGAAAAATCCGTGTCTTTTGAAGACGTTGAAAGCCTGAGGTTTGAGTTTGTTACGATCCATGATCTGAACCTTGCAAAGGCAAAGAAGTTAAAGACGGTGGTGTTGGAAAATGCTGCGATTAAGAGGGCGGAAAACTTTTTCAATGCCGTGAAACTGGAAAATATTACCATTGGACAGGGGAGTACTACGGAAAGTACGTTGGATTTTTCCAAGGCTTCAAATTTAAAGAGTTTACGGCTGCTGGCTAAGGATATCAAAGGTGTGAAAGTATCCGGCAGACAATTACGGGAGATAACGGCAAAAGATATAAAAGCCAAAAAACTGAACCTTGCCAAATGCACAAAGTTAAAAAAGGTAACGATTCAGAATACCGGAATCAAGTCGCTGAATCTGACAAAAAATAAAAATTTAACAGAGGTTGCGGTTCAAAATGGCGAAGAATGCAGATTGACCGATTTGAAAACCGGAAAAACACACGAAGACACATTTTTTAAATCTCCGGAGCAAGGCTGTAAGATCAGATTTGCCGGCAAAAATAAGATTAAAAAACTGGAGTATTATACTTCGGATAAATTGATCGATCTGACAAAACTGACATCTTTAAAGGAATTACATATTGCAAAAGGGACAGCGGTAAAAGTGTCCGCAGCATGGTATCAGAATAATAAAAAGAAAGTGAAAGTATACTGTGAGGGCTTTTTGCAGAAAAAATTAAAGCAGACGAAGAGCAAAAATAGTGTGATCTTGAAACCGACAAAAGTAAGCGATGGCAGTTATGGATATGACATGCTTTCGGATGGGGAGGATTCATGATGAAACGATTATGCGTAGTACTGTTTTGTCTGTCGCTGCTTTTATGCAGCTGCGGAAAGCAGGAAGAAAATAAAACACAGTCTCACATAAAAACGACAGAGGACACGCCGTTTACCAGTGAGATCATACCAGGGCCGGAGGCATTGAATGCAGCGGATACAACGGCGTCTTTTGTAATCAATACAGAGGATATGCCCGTTATGGTAAATATGCTGGATGATAAAAAGGAACAGCGTGTTTATTATGAGGTAAGTTATCTGAAAGAGGACGGCACATGGGACTCGGAAAAACCGGCGTGGAATGATTATTTTGGAAAAAATCATACCTATGGCATGATCGGTATTGTGATGGACGGTAAAGGCAGATTTTATGCGTTGATCGGAAACGGAGAATGCACAGATCAAAAAGTGGTACGCCTTTACGAAGATGGAAAAGTGGAAGAAATTAACATCAATGCGATCAAAAAGGTCACGGACGGAGAGATGCCGATTGGGATATCCCTGGTAAATGATAACCAGATCATCATCCAGTATATCGGTGACCAAAGTACGACAAATGGAGGAATACACGGAATTTTGTTTGATGTTTTGGAAGAGAAGATCGTGGGGGATCCGCAGGTCGTCTCTACAAGTACTTGTCCGATGGATGACAAGGGCATTTTTTACCGCCCCGATACGGCGCAGAATTTAATCATTGAAAAAAAATGGGGAGAAGATCTTGCGTCTTGTTCGATACGATGTGAAGGAACGCTTTCGGCGTCCGATCCGATCATTGTAAAAGATGGGTATGGTTATGTATTGACAGGCAGTGGGATTTATGGCGGAAAACTAACGGATAAAAGCTGGAAATGTCTGCTGCCAAAGGATAAAATGGAGTCCGGATATGTACAGAATTTTATGAAACCGGCAGGTCATGATTCCGAGTTTTACTGCTTTCAGATGAAAGAAGAAAAACAGTTTGAATGGGTTCACTATAATTAAGATTACCATATAAAAAAATAAGGAGGTATTTATTATGAGGAAGGATGTAAAAAAAATTGTTGCATTAGGAACGCTGGCGGCTGTACTTGCCGCGACAGGGGTGTCGGGGACTACAGTAGACACGAAGGCAGCAAAAAAGCAGGAGAGTAAGATTACATACAATAACAAGGTCTTTACAGAGAAGTTCGCAAAGAAAGTGAAAACGGTTTCTTTTAACAACAAAAAAACAACCGATGACAAATGTATTCAGAAACTGTGTGAGCTTTTCGCAGAGCTTTCGATGCAGGAGACAACAGAGCTGACGGGACGTTATGCCAATGATCTGGCAAAACCGGAAGAACTTGTAGCAGGAATCCCGGAACCGATCGTATTTACGTTATCCGATAAGACGAGTTATACCGTAGAAAGCACAGATACGCAGATGAAGGTGCAGATCAAAAAAGGATCCAAAGAAATCAGTACCAAATATTATAATTTAGCGTCCTTTGAGTCCAACACACTTTGGAAAAATGTGTCAACTACAATAAAAGCGGATAAGGTCTATTCTTCTATCAAAATTGAACAGAATAAAAAATACAAATTAAAAGATTTTGTCCGGAAAATCAAAGGAATTTCTTGGGAAGCAGAGAAGTTTTACGATGAGGCTTTTCAGGCAAAAAAAGTGAAATTGAGCGGTAAGGGAATTACCGTAAAAAATACTACATTTCAGGTTAAAAAAACAGGTACTTATACGGTGAAGATTAAAGCAAAAGGAAAGAGTTATAAAATTCCGGTGACGGTAATTCCGAAGATATTAAAAGACAATGAGAAGAAAACTGCGTCTGTGACGATGACACAGCCGGTTACGGGACTGGAAAATCAGACCGGCCCTGCTTATAAGACAGCTCATATCACAGATAAAAAGGTATTGGAAACGCTGCAAAAGAAGATGAATGCTGCAAAGTATCAGTTTGATTTTGCCAGGGCGCAAAAACATGGTGTTGGCGATATGTCAATCGTAGTAAACTATTTTGATGAGAAAGCAGAGACAATCCGCATACTCAAAATATCGGAAAGCGGAATCCGTGACGTTTCCACAGATGGATACTGGACGAATTCTTCAGAGGCAAAGGCGTTGTATAATTACTTGGAACTGTTTTTTGAGGCGTCGGGAACGATTGTAAAAAATTGACAGAAAGGAAATACGTATGAAAAAGAAACTTATACTTGGTATTGCGTGTGCGGTCTGTGCCATGGTATTACCGCTTGGTAATGCAGATCGTATCAAAGCGCAGGAAACAGAAGTGAAGATTGACAGCCGGAATTTCCCGGATCCGGTTTTCCGCGAATACATAAAACGATGTGATCTGGATGAAAATGGAAGTCTTTCAACGGAAGAAATTCAAAAGGCTACGGAGTTTAGTATTAAGTCATTTGATTTAAATAAAAATGTACCTTCTTCTATGGATATAACGGGGATTGAAAAGTTATCCAATCTTTCGAGTATAGAGATCTATAGCATGAAAAAGATAACAGGAACCCTCAAAAAGAATACGAAACTTAAAGTGGTTAAGATTGAGGAAAATACGGCACTTACATGGAAAGAATACGCATCCATGCTTCCTTTGGATCAATTGGAAATGTTGATGGTTTCTGAGGATACAAAGTTTACCGATGTGACATTTTCAAAGAATACGAAGCTGCAATGTGTGTCGTTTGAAACCTGCAGAAATTTAAAAAAATTGGATGTTAAAAAACTTAAGAATCTGGAAGAATTAACCGTCTGCAATGCAAAGGTGAAAGCACTGGATCTTCGCAGCAATAAAAAACTTAGCAAACTTTATATCCGGTACGGAACCGCCTGCGTGGTAGAGGATCTGACAAAGTCTACGAGTGACGATATTGCAATTGCAGAGGGAACGGGGCTTTGTTATCAGGATGCGGCTCTGAAATGTGACGTGAAACTGCCGAAAAACAACCGGATTACCGACATCGATTATTTTGTGAAAAATAAGTCGCTTGATCTGAGCGAATGTAAAAAACTGACACAGGTGAATGTCAACCGTTTTACGACATTGAAATTCAAGAAATCCTGGTATAAATCACATGGCAAAGAAGTGGAAATTTATGCCGATGGAGTGAAACAAAAGAAAAAGAAATGTACCGTGAAAACGAAGAAGGGCTATACTTTTGTCAAGGGAGGTAAAGCGGATCCGAAAAAGTACTGGCATATGCCATATGATGAGTTAAAGAGTTGGGAAGAGGAACAGGAAACGCATGGTTGATTACCGGAATAGAAAGCAAAAAGCGCGGCTGAAAGGCTGCGCTTTTGTCATGAGAGCACATTTTTCAAACCATTGCATAAAATATGAGTAACAAAGCGATTTTGGTGAATGCCTTGAATACAACAACACCCCGTCCGGAGCTTTTTGCCTCGGTTACTTCATCGGATACCGAAGGGTTATTGGATGTCAATGTTACCTCGGAAGTGAACAACCGCCCGATCGACGGTGCGCAGGTTCAGATAACAAGAGACAGTGATCCCGGACAGATTATTGAACAGACTACGACAAATTCTCTCGGACAGATTCCGGAATTGACACTTCCGGCGCCTCCTGTAGATTACAGCATGGAACCCGGTGCCAATAAGCCGTATGCCGAATATACGATTACGATCACGGCGCCCGGATTTGAACCGTTTCGTGTCAGTGGTGCGGAGATCTTTTCCGGCGAAACAGCAATCCAAAATGCTTCGCTCCTTCCTACTTCGCCGGCAATCAGCGGTGACACGGAACTTTTTGTCATCCCGGATCATACGCTTTGGGGAGATTATCCGCCAAAGATTGCAGAAGATGAGATCAAACCAATCGATGAGACCGGTGAGATCGTACTGAGCCGGGTTGTCATCCCCGAATACATTGTTGTCCACAATGGTCCGCCAAGCGACCGTTCTGCGAAAGACTATTATGTCCCGTACCGCGATTATATTAAAAACGTAGCGAGCAGTGAGATCTATTCGACCTGGCCGGAAGCAACGATACAGGCAAATATTCTGGCAATCCAGTCATTTACGTTGAACCGCGTTTTTACAGAGTGGTATCGCAATAAAGGGTATGACTTTACGATCACAAGCTCGACGGCTTACGATCATAAATGGATTCCAAACCGCAATGTGTTCGAAAGCATTTCGAATGTGGTGGATGAGATCTTTAGTAACTATCTTTCCCGTCCGGGCGTATTGCAGCCGATTTTGACGCAGTATTGTGATGGAAAAAATGTTACCTGTCCGAACTGGATGAGCCAGTGGGGCAGCAAATCTCTGGGTGACCGTGGTTACACTGCAATCGAAATCCTGCGGAATTATTACGGAAGTTCCATGTATATCAATGCAACCGAAGTGATCTCCGGCATACCGTCTTCTTATCCGGGTTCCCCACTCCGTGTCGGAGATTCCGGTGACAAGGTGCGGCAGATGCAGGCACAGCTCAATGTTATTTCAGATGCGTACCCGCTTATTCCGAAAATTGCAGAGGATGGGATCTTTGGCCCGGCAACTGAAGAGGCTGTAAAAACTTTCCAGCAGATCTTTAAATTGACACAGGATGGAATCGTCGGGTTCCAGACCTGGTATAAAATTTCAGAAATTTATGTCGGCGTGAGCCGGATCGCAGAGGGCGTGGCTAGATAGCTGCGCCTTTTGGTGGCTGAAGGGTTTGGGAATAGTTATGCTTTTTCTGAGTTCAGTTCTTTTAGCAGATAAATTTTTAAATCGGTTATATGCTGCCGGAAATAATTTTTATTGGAAGCTTCAAAGTTAAGGATTCAATTCAATTTATAGTGCAGTGCCTGTAATAGGTGGGGATTTTTTATTATGTGTGGTCTGTTGTCTGAACCCAGATGTTGTTCTGAAATATATTTATCTGTTATGGGAATGGCATCAGAGATAAAAAATATTGATTTATTGGTAGTTCTTCCTATGTGATAGTAGCAGCTTCTCATGTCTCTCCTGGGTTTACTCATAAAAGATTCAATCCGTTCCATGGCTTTATTATCTCTATGATTGACTTTTCCAACAGGAATAGCCCAGTACAAATCAGGATGTTCAGTTGCCTGTATTAAACATACGATAGGCCGTTTCTTTTGATCGTTCCATTCCCCGCCCAGATTTTGAACCAGCCGTTTGAAGTCTTCAGTAATATAGTACATTCCGTTTTTAATCATATCTCTCCTTTATGTAAAAGAGCCAATGTAAAACATCAGCTCTTAAAACAATGTTTCTTTGTCGCACATTGTGAAGCGTATTTGAATAAGCAATGTTTGAGCACACATTGCGAAGCGCCTTTGCATAAACAATGTTTCTTTGCCGCACATTGTGAAGCGTGTTTGTGTTTTAGAAACCATTTTGGTTTCTTAGTCATATTATACACGTTTATAAGAAAAATGCAATTGTGAATGATTAACAAAAATATTTAAAGGGGTTTGTATGGTTTTACATTTTAAACAAGAGAAAGTATTTGCATACTTTACCAAAAAGGTGTATAATAGACCCGATTATATTTTAGGAGGAACTCTCATTATGTTGGATATCAAATTTTTACGGGAAAATCCGGATGTTGTAAAACAGAATATCAAAAATAAATTTCAGGACCGCAAACTTCCTCTTGTAGATGAAGTGATCGCACTGGATAAAGAGAGCCGCGCGACACAGCAGGAAGCGGACGAGCTGCGTGCGAAGAGAAAGAAAATTTCGAAAAATATCGGCGGTTTGATGGCACAGGGCAAAAAAGAAGAAGCCGAAGCTCTGAAAGCAGAAGTAGCACAGGGGGCGGAGCGCCTTGCTGAATTGGAAAAGAAAGAGACAGAGCTGGCAGAAAAGATCAAAGAGATCATGATGACAATTCCGAATATCATTGATCCAAGTGTGCCGATCGGAAAAGATGACAGCGAAAATGTAGAGATTGAACGGTTTGGAGAACCGGTTGTACCGGATTTTGAAATTCCATATCATACGGAAATTATGGAAAAATTTGATGGAATTGATCTGGATGCAGCGCGTGATGTAGCCGGAAACGGATTCTATTATCTGATGGGCGACATTGCAAGACTTCATTCGGCTGTGATCTCTTATGCAAGAGATTTTATGATTGACCGCGGATTTACGTATTGTGTACCGCCTTTTATGATCCGCAGCAACGTAGTGACCGGCGTAATGAGTTTTGATGAGATGGATGCCATGATGTATAAGATCGAAGGAGAAGATTTATATCTGATCGGAACATCCGAGCATTCCATGATTGGTAAATTCATTGACACAATTGTACCGGAAGCAGAACTTCCGAAGACTTTAACCAGCTATTCCCCTTGCTTCCGTAAGGAAAAGGGAGCTCACGGCTTAGAGGAACGTGGTGTTTATCGTATTCACCAGTTTGAAAAGCAGGAAANNTGATCGGTACAAGTGAGCACTCCATGATCGGTAAATTTATCGATAAGATCCTGCCTGAGGAAAAACTGCCTCAGACATTGACAAGTTATTCTCCTTGCTTCCGTAAAGAAAAAGGAGCACATGGAATCGAAGAGCGCGGCGTATACCGCATCCACCAGTTTGAAA
>DJNB01000216.1 GCA_002435545.1 Lachnoclostridium sp. UBA6475 | reverse complement strand
CGTACATATACCTCGTCCCCATAATGTTCTCTCCGCACCTTGTCCGCCGCTGCCGCAAGAGCATCGGTAATCTCTTTTCCCGGCGTCTCTATCATTTCTTTTAATTCGCCGTCATTTAACACGGAAATATTTTCCAATTTTATCATTTTTATTCTCCCCGGTTTTCTTCCCAAAATAATTCATCCAGACTCTTTCCAAGCACCCAGCATATCTCAAGGCATAATCGTAAACTTGGATTGGTCTCTCCGCGTTCAATCGCACACATCGTCTGACGGGAAATTCCAAGTTGGTCTGCAAGTTCTTTCTGCGTCATATCTTTTTCAAACCGCGCCATCACGAGACGCCTGTTTTGTGTATTTTTTGCCATTCCCATCACCTCCGTCAATAGTTTGATTATAGCATGCTCCTTCCTCCTGCGTCAACTCAAACCCCACAAGAAAAGCTCCCTGCAAACTCCACAGAAAAACTCCCTGGGAAATCCCAGGGAGCCTTATTTTACCTGACTTTTCTGTCGATTATTCTCCGAAGTATCTCTTCAAAAGTCCTTCAAATGCTTTTCCATGTCTTGCCTCATCACGAGCCATCTCATGCACGGTATCATGGATCGCATCCAGGTTTGCTGCTTTCGCACGTTTTGCAAGATCCATTTTTCCGGCTGTCGCACCATGCTCTGCATCTACACGCATCTGCAGGTTTTTCTTTGTAGAGTCTGTCACTACCTCACCAAGCAGTTCTGCAAATTTTGCAGCATGCTCTGCTTCTTCGTAAGCTGCTTTTTCCCAGTAAAGTCCGATTTCCGGATATCCTTCACGGTGAGCCACGCGTGCCATCGCAAGATACATACCTACTTCGGAACATTCTCCTTCGAAGTTTGCACGAAGATCTGCAACGATGTCTTCGCTTACGCCTTTTGCTACTCCAACAACATGCTCAGCAGCCCAGACTTTTTCGCCTTCTTCCATTTTGTTGAATTTTTCAGGACCTACACCACACTGTGGGCATTTTTCTGGTGGCTGATCTCCTTCGTGAACATAACCGCATACGGAACATACATATTTTGCCATAATAATTTCTCCTTTTCTTTTATAAATTTTATTTTTTAGCAATGATGGCAATCGTGAAACCATCATTCTAAATTTTTTGCTTCTTTTAGGCATTTTTCACATAATCCGTAAAAATATACCTGGTGTCCATGGATTTCTCCATCTAGTTTTTCAGCTGCTTTTTTCTCCAACTCATCGAGCGGCGGCATATCGACATCCTGCACGCTTCCACACTTGTCACACAAAAAGTGGCAATGCGGCGTCACCGTGGCATCGAATCGATCAATACCATCCCCGCAGGAAAGTCTCTGAATCTCTCCCGCTTCCGACAAAAGTTTGAGATTTCGATAAACAGTTCCCAAACTGAGTTTTGGATTTGCACTTCGAACGTTCATATAAACGGTCTCCGCTGTCGGATGAGCTGTCGTAGACTTCAAATATTCCATGATCATCTCACGCTGCTTACTATACTTAACTCCAGCCAAATCCTCACCTCGTTTCTTTTTAATAATGATAACTGTTATCGTTATAATACACTATTGATGAAGATTTGTCAATAAGTTTTTTAAAAAAATTTTGATTTTTTTGAATTTTTCTTGAAATTGCCTGAAAATGGGAAGAAAACAAGCCAGAACGATGGGTGTTCTGGCTTGTTTGTAGGGATAATGAATTTTCTTGCTAATCAATCAATGGCTCAATCTTTTCCATGAGATTATCTTTAAAATCCTCTATCATCAATTTATTGAATTTGAATTTTGGCAGCGGATCCTCGACGCTTTCTCGATAAACCGTATAATCTGCTGTTTCTTTTAATACCGTAGCATTTGCAATCATACCGTCTTTATAATGATATGCTTCGTACTTAACATCTTCTTCATTCAAATACCATTTCTTTGTAAACTCTTTGATTTCTTTGTCTATTGCATCATATCTCATCTGATTCACAAGCACGGAGATATCCTTACCTATATATTTTTCTCTATTCTTTACGATATCATCTAAGATAATTTGCAAAAATTCTCCGGTTTCCGGGTTATCCTTTGTAAATTCCTCAACAATTCCACGGAGAACATTTATATTTCTTTCGAAATCTGCTTCCTTAAAATCCTCTGTGGTCTGACTTAAAGATTCTACCATTCCTTGAAGCAGATCGATAATATATTCAAAATCAATCCGCAGTTTATTGTAGGCAATCAAATCATAATCATCCAAAATAGGCTTCTCATCTTCTGTGTCATCATCTTTCGGTTTTTTCAATTCTTCCATTACATTTTTATACATCGCTGCATAATCTTCGTATTGTTCCTGTGAAAAGTCATAATCTTTAAGAATGTCATCTGTATACTTGGCAAATGCTTTCAAATGTGCAAACGATTTATCCAATTGACGGAAAAGATTAACAAAAGCCTTCTTTTGATTTCTTGATAACAAAGCCACATCCTGCGGTGCTTTTGCTAACGCATGAGTCGACTTTACTGCAACTGAAAAGACTTCCAGAACGTCATCCCAGTCCTCTGCAATCGGATTTGCATTTCCCCCTCGTGAATATAATTTAAGGGCATTATTAATAGCATCCTTAAATTCATCCGGTGATTGGAATGTTACAATTTGACCATATGTCTTATTTTCATCAAACAAACGATTTGTTCTTGAAAATGCCTGTATAATATCCTGTGGACTCATTGGCTGTCGATCCATAAAAAGTGTGGACAGACATGGTGCGTCAAATCCTGTAAGCAAACGGTTTACAACAAGTACCAAGTCTAATTGCTGACTTCTTTCATTGTATCTTTTGTCTTTTCTCGCTAACCGATCATTCAAATTAGTGTTATAGGCGTTGATTCCTTCCACTTTATATTTTGTTCCGAACATTTCATTATAATCATCCAATGACTCCTGCATTTTATCCTGATTTACCTTGGAAGCCTCATCGTTCTCCGTAACCGAATAAGTTATGGCAAACTTCGGGAAATCCGGCAAGGCTTGTCTCACTTTTTCACAAATCTTCAATTCATCCTGCCCAGCTTTAATTTTTTTAATCAGGGCATAATATTTTTGAGCAATCGCAATTGAACTAACCGTAAGAATTCCTTCATATGAACGTCCTTTTCCTCGTTCCATTCCCAACTTGGC
This sequence comes from Lachnoclostridium sp. UBA6475, assembly GCA_002435545.1. Classification (GTDB taxonomy): domain Bacteria; phylum Bacillota; class Clostridia; order Lachnospirales; family Lachnospiraceae; genus Eubacterium_F. The sequence goes on along the minus strand of DJNB01000216.1, from coordinate 3,268 downwards.
ATATGACTGGTTTAAAACAACCTCCAGCACGCTCCGCATATGCTTTTCTGACTCGTACGCTACCTGATCCACTTTCTTTTTTGAACCTAGTGTCTCTACCATAAAGCCAAGCACTGCTTCGTCATGAATTGCTTCTTTTATCGTATAACTATGTAAACACTTTCCATATAATTGTTCCGTCGTCTGCGGCAAATCTCCCCTTTGTTCATATTTATTTTCATCAAATATAGGGGTTCCGGTAAATCCATACCACAAAGAATTTCCAAAAAACCGTTCTAATTTTCTTTTAGTATCTGGAGTAACTGCTCGATGACATTCATCTACCACAAACGCTACTTTTAATCGTTTAATCTTTTCATATTCTTTCGTCCCCTCGCATAACCGTTTATTAATCATGGTCTGCATTTTCTGTCTTGTAGTAACAATCATCTGACGTTTTCCATCTGTCATGCGTTTTATAAGAGTATCAACATACTCTGTATCATCGACATCGATCGTGTCATTATCTGCATAAGACTGGAATGCCATCTTTGTCTGCACATCCAAATCTTTACGGTCAATCAAAAATATTGTTTTCTCAATAGAAGGAATATCCATCAAAAGATTTCTAGTCGCCTTATAAGAAGTCATTGTCTTTCCAGAACCTGTAGTATGCCATATATATCCGGATTTTCCCTCTTTTGATGCCGCACGCATCGCACGAATAGCGTGAATTTGATAAGGCCTCAAAATAAGCAGCTGCTTTTTATCATTGTCTAATACAGTATATTTCGTAACCATTTCATGCGCTTCCGGAATCTTCAAAACAGATCTTGCAAAATCCAAATAATCACAAACAGGATAGTTTTCCTCATCTAACCATCTTGTCATAAATTTTTTGCGAAGTTCTGTATCGCGTGCTGCTGAAAAATACTTTGTATCTACCGAATTACTTACAACAAACATTTGCACATTCGAAAAAATACCACGAAATTTTCCTTCCGCAATATACTTTTTAATCTGTCGAAAACCATCTAAATAAGAATGTTCTTTGTTTTTTAATTCGATATGTATCATCGGGATTCCATTAATGAGTAATGTAACATCAAATCTACGATTTCTCCCCTCTTCATCGCCCTCTTCCCGAAATGCCTGGTATTGGTTGATGACCTCATATACACTCGTTCCACCTGCAACATGCTCATTATTCATAACCAGTAAATGAAGTGTCTCATTTCCTCTCTGTACATGAACATACACTTTCCCATTTTCTCCTACCAGCCACTTCCCTGCATCATAAAATGTGGCATGAGAAAGATCGTTCTTGATCTTTGCAAACTCCGATTCACTAAGAGATGTATCTTTTAATTTCGCCTTATTATTTTGTTCTAATATATATTTAAAATTATCCCACAAATCCTCTTCTGTCTTAATATCTGATCGATACGTCCACTGAGACTCGCCACCACACAACTGCTCAATTAATCTTCTCTCCATTACGGATTCTAACTCTGCCATAATCATTTATCCTTTCTGTTATTATACTTTACCAACCTTTTGCACTGCCAATTCAAGATCAAGATCATGAAGCCCATAATATGCTTTTTTCAAAAAATCAACCGGAATTTTTTTTACCACTTCTTCGCTTGGTATATTATAGAACCATTGATAGTATGCATAAAACTCTCCCAGCCAGTCCGGTTGAAAGCCTACAAGTGCCTTTCCCGGCTTTAATACATATTTTTCATTTTCTAAAAAATATTGCCACAATTCTTTCGCATCCATCGTATTGACATACGCTTTTGCTTCATCAATACACTTTCTTGTCTTACTTGCCATATAAGTGTTAATGAAATCTACGGTATCTTTATCCGGATAAGTTTGTGCCACATAATCGAACAATTTCCCTTGATTTTCTACCACATCCCGTAAATATGCTTCTGCATATGCACTCATACTGTCACCTCCCAATCAAAGTACTAAAAACATTTATTACTTTATTTTTTTCAGAATCAACCAGGTCTTTCATCTTTTTTCTTGATTCTGCATCTCGCTGATTATATTTGTCATTGAACTCCATATAATCTACAGAAAGTAATTCTTCTTTTACTTCATGTAATTTTTCGTAAGCACGTTCAGACTTAATGCAATACTGAATCCCCAGTCCACCTAAGGACAATAATTCTTCTAAAATATCAAAATCAATATTGTCCCTCACAAATTCCTTTGCAATATAAAAATATGAAGCATCCGCACGCCAGCCTTTGATAACATCATACTGACTCGTATCTACACCATATTTTTCAATAAATTTAGCCGCCAGCATTTTATAACGCCTGGAATCTGCTGCATCACGATGTTTCATCAATTCTGCCAGCCACACCAGCACATCCATTTTTTGGAAATCAATAATCTTAATTTCTTCGCAATCCAATTCATATTTATGAACCCAGCCATTTGTCTCATTTGGTCTACATACTGCCCATTCCTTGGCAAGTTCTATATTTTCCGTCAAATAGAACCCTCGTCCATAATCATGTTTGTCTTGTCCACCGCCAAACACCGGGGTTATCTCTTTGTCTGGCGATCCATGATACAAAACTATTTTATCCATTTACTTCCTCCCATCCGCAAACATGTTTTGAAGCATATACTTCTTCATTTCCTTTAACTCATCTGACTTACGCTGATGAAGAGTGATAAGGTGGTCGAGAGTATTAAAATATTCGCCAATCTTACTTTGTTCCTCTTTTGAAAGCGGAACCATAAACTCCGAATTGGATATTAAATTCCAATCTGCACGTGGCATTTTTGAGCCTGATGACTGATTTGCAATATTATCAAATTGCTGTGTTTGAATAAGGCGATAAAGAAAATTTTTGTCCATATTAATGGGCTTGAGCACCCACCAATCACCGACTGCAACGCCCTTAAAATCTGGGTTTAACCAGTTATGCAAGTATGGACGAAGTTTTCCATAAAGTACCTGCGATCCATCAAATTTAATTCCAGATTTTACCACTTCTTTTGAACAGATATCTTTATTCAACCGCCCTTCTTCTGCCACCACATCCTCATACTCTACACTTGGAAGATCTGCTGCAGATGTACAAATATAAGACTCTCTTGTAGCTATATCGCTGAACTTACGCTGTTCCCAAGCATCAGTAAATCCTTCAAATCGAATTTCCGGAAATTTTTCACCTTTTTTCGGGAACATTTTTTGAAGCATAAATTTTTTAATTTTTTTCATGTTATCACACTTACGCTGATGAAGAGTGATGAGGTG
>DJNB01000241.1 GCA_002435545.1 Lachnoclostridium sp. UBA6475 | reverse complement strand
ACATCCGGGGTTTCCAAAGAGGTTACTGTCACCGTGGAACCAAAGAAAATAGCGGTTGCCAGTATCAGTATCACCAAAGAAGTAACATTAAATGTAGATGAGACGCATGCACTTGTACCGAAGTGTCTTCCGGAAAATGCAAATGAAAAGGTAACATTTACCTATTCTACAAACAATGCAAAAGTGGCAACGGTAGATGCCGATGGTGTCATTCATGCGGTTGGTCCGGGAACAGCGTCGATCACAGCCAAAACGAATACCAATCGTTCAGCAAGCTGTGCCGTAACAGTAAAACAGCCGGCGAAAGAAATTAAGATTCTTGATGGACCACTTACGCTGGAAGAAGGAAAGACCTATACGATCAATAAGACCACAAATGCTTCGGCAACACAAGGTTATATCCTTAATCCTTCGAATACTACGGATACCGTGAGCTGGTCAACAAGCGATTCGAAAGTGGCGGCAGTTAGTGAATCAGCATCGCGTGTGACAATAACAGCAGGTTCGTCCGGAACAGCGGCGTTGACAGCAACGACGTCCTCCGGAGTGTCGACAACCGTTACCGTAACGGTTGTAGCGAAGAAGATAAGTGTAACGGGTATCAACATTACGAAAGAAGTAACATTGAATGTAGGTCAGACACACACACTTACACCGACCGTTCTTCCGGAAAATGCAAATGAAGTTGTTACCTATACATATTCTTCCAATAATGAGAAGGTAGCGACCGTAGACGCGAATGGTGTGATCCATGCGGTTGGTCCGGGATCGGTATCCATTACGGCGAAAACAAATACGAATCGTTCGGCAAGCTGTTCCGTAACGGTAAAACAGCCGGTGAAAAGTATTAAAATTCTGCTGAATAAGCCAAATGTGAAGAAAGTATATATGGCAAAAGGCCAGACGCTTTCCATAAAAGCAGAGAAAAATCCGCTGACAAGTACAGATACATTTTCTTATAAGACCAATAAAAAGAAAGTGGCTGTCGTTTCTGCGGCAGGTATGATCACGGCGAAGGGAAAAGGAACAGCCAAGATCACAGTACAGGCTTCTTCCGGTAAAAAAGCGACGATCACAGTAGTGGTTTCGAAGAAGCAGGTGAAGGCAAAGAAAGTGAAAGTAAAAGGACCTTCCACGATGAAACAGAAACAGGTTAAGAAATTGACGGTTTCCCTTGTGAAAGGAAATTCTACTGACACGATCAGTTTCAGCAGCAGTAATTCAGCAGTTGCTACGGTAGATAATTACGGAAATGTAAAAGCACTGAAAAAAGGCAAAGTAAAGATTACCATACAGTCTTCTTCCGGAAAGAAAGCAGTAAAGAAAATTAAGATCAAATAAGTAACATATCGGAAAACCTCCTTGCATATACTGTAACAGTTTAGCAAGGGGGTTTTTTTATGGACAATGAATATAATGTATATGAAGATATCAATACAAGAACCGGTGGAGAATTGTATCTGGGTATCGTAGGTCCGGTTCGGACCGGGAAAAGTACATTTATCAAAAATTTCATGGAACTTATGGTAATACCGGAAATGCAGGACGAAGCAGAAAAAGTACGTACGAGAGACGAACTGCCGCAGTCTTCCGATGGGAAAACGATCATGACGACAGAGCCGAAATTTATCCCGAAAGAAGGGGCGCGGATCCAGATGCCAAGTGGGGAGAGCGGAAAAGTGCGTCTGATCGACTGCGTAGGCTTTGTCGTAAAAGATGCGGTTGGATATCGGGAAGAAGAAAAAGAACGCATGGTAAAGACGCCGTGGTATGACGAAGAAATTCCATTTACCAAGGCGGCGCAGATTGGAACAAGCAAAGTAATACGGGAGCATTCGAACATAGGAATTATCGTAACGACCGATGGAAGTTTTACCGAATTATCCAGAGAACAGTATATCGAAGGGGAAGAGAAGACCGTGGCAGAATGCAAGGTCGCAGGAAAGCCTACGATCATGATCTTAAATACCCGTGTGCCGCATCAGGAATCCACAAAAACACTTGCCAAAAATTTACAGGATAAATATGGAATCAGCGTCCTGGTAATGGATTGTAAAAATTTGAAAAAAGAAGATGTGTTTTCCATGATGGAAACCATTTTGGCAGATTTTCCAATTGGCCAGATTCAGTTCTATTTTCCAAAGTGGGTTGAATTTTTAGACAGAGACCACTGGCTGAAAAAGGATTTGATGACGAAATGCCTTGAAATGCTGAAAAATATGCATGTCATGCGGGATGTCAACAAAGACACGATAAAACTGGATGCTGATTATGTAAAAGGAATCTACATACAGGATAAGCAGATGCAGAATGGAGAAATTCATGTGGCGATCGAATTTGAAGAACGATATTATTATGAGATTTTAAGTGATCTTATCGGTACACCGATTTCCGGTGAATACGAGCTGATCGCAACATTAAAGGAACTTGCCGGAAAGAGGGCAGAATATCAAAGCATCGAGACGGCGTGCCAGCAGGTAAAAGGCCGCGGATATGGAATTGTCACACCGACGATGGAAGAGATCGAGATCGCCGAGCCGGAACTCATCAAGCACGGAAACAAATACGGGGTAAAGATCCGGGCAGTCTGTCCGTCCCTGCATTTGATCCAGGCAAATATCGAGACGGAGATCGCACCGATCGTAGGAAGTGAAGAGCAGGCAAAAGATCTGATCGAATACATTGAAAAAAATGGAAAAGAAAATCCGGATGGAATTTTTGATACCAATATTTTTGGAAAAACGATCCGACAGCTGGTGGACGACGGTATTCTGAATAAGGTGAACCGTCTGACCGAAGAAAGCCAGGTGAAACTGCAGGATACGATCCAGAAAGTGGTAAATGATTCCAACGGTGGTCTGGTTTGTATTATTATATAATAATAAAATTGGCGGCACAGGATGGTTGTTTCCTGTACCGCCGGTTTTATTTATGAAAGATAAATACTTTTATTTGTTAGAGCGTCTCCAGATATGCATGCTTTCTGCTTCTTTGATCAGATCATCGCGGAAGTCAGGATGCGCTACAGAGATAATAGCCTCTGCTTTCTGCCAGGTGGAAAGTCCTTTCAGATTTACTTTACCATACTCAGTAACAAAGTAGTGGATATTTGCACGGGTATCCGTAACGATAGATCCATTTGCTAATGTCGGGCGGATACGGGACACTTTTTCACCCTGTTTATTGGTAAAGGTAGAAGAACAGCAGATAAAACTCTTTCCGCCTTTGGAGAGATAAGCACCAAGAACGAAGTCAAGCTGTCCGCCGGCTCCACTGATGTTTTTAATTCCGGCACTTTCCGCATTGACCTGTCCGTACAGGTCGATATCTACCGTATTATTGATAGAGATAAAATTATCCAGTGCGGAGATCGAGCGGATGTCATTCGTATAATCGACAGGCGCGCTCATGCACTCCGGATTGTCATTTAAGTAATCATACATTTTCTTGGTACCGGCGCCAAAAGCGTAGGTCTGACGATAGCGGTCAATGTTTTTTCTTGCTCCGGTGATCTTGCCTGCTTTTGCGATATCAACAAAGGCATCTACGTACATTTCGGTATGTACACCGAGATCCTTCAGATCGGATTCTGCAATCATCGTACCGACAGCATTTGGCATACCGCCGATACCGAGCTGGAGACAAGCACCATTCGGAATTTCTTCTACGATCAATTTGGCAACCGCCTGATCGACATCGGTAGCAGCCGCGCCGCCGCCCATTTCACCGATCGGTGGGTTATCGCCTTCCACAACCATATCAACCTTGGAAATATGAATGCCATTCTCGAAGCCGCCAAGACAGCGAGGCATATTTTCATTGACCTCGACAATGATCACTTCGGCGCGTTCACAGCAGGCTGCCAGATGAGAAGCACTTGGACCGAAACTGAAATATCCATGTTCATCCATCGGCGATACCTGAAAGACCGCTACACGCGAAGGACAGCTTAAATCACGGTAATAACGTGGAAGTTCCGAATAACGGATCGGAGCGTAGAAAGAAAATCCCTGTGCAACGGCTTTTCTTTCAATGCCTCCCATATGCCAGGAGTTCCATGTCATATGAGCCGCAGGATCTTCAATCTGGAAAATTTCCGGAACCCACATCAAGATTCCACCGCGGAAGTTTACGTTCTCAAGGGATGGCAGTCGTTTCGCCACTTCTTTATCCACGGCAACCGGAGTGTTGACACACCATCCATAATCGACCCAGTCACCGGATTGAATAACGTTAGCAGCAGAAGCTGCTGTCGTAAGTTTGTTTTGATACATCTGTTGGTAATCCATAATAAAGACGCCTCCTAATTATTTAAGTTGTATGGTAACTATTAGGCTTACTGTGCAGAAAGCAATGTCTCCAACGTGCAAGCACGTCGATCCATTGTTTTTGCACAGCAAGCCTGAATAGTTACCGTTAGACTTTGATATTATTTTAACATTTATGAAAAGGAGGGTCAAGGGGGAACATTTGCAAAAAAAGATTGATAATTATTTGACAATAGGGGGGAATGGTGTTATTATGTACTTGTTACTTGGTAAGATGGATTGTTAAAAAAATAACAATGTAGTCATTTTTTGCCAGGCAGCAAATACGATTGGATGCAGAAATGGAGCAAATTATGGTTAAAGCAGTCTATCCCGGAAGTTTTGATCCGGTTACCTACGGACACCTTGATATCATCGAGAGAGCTTCCAAAGTAGTGGATGAAGTGATCGTTGCCGTTTTGGTAAACAGTGGGAAAAATCCATTGTTTTCGATGGAAGAGCGGGTAGAAATGCTCAGAGAGGCGACGAAAAATTTTGACAATGTCCGCGTTGAGACATTTCAGGGACTGACCGTAGATTTTGCAAAGGAAGTTGGAGCCAAAGTGATGGTTCGCGGGCTTCGGGCGGTATCGGATTTTGAATCGGAAATGCAGATCGCACAGACGAATCACAGTCTGAATCCGGAGATTGATACGATGTTTTTTACCACCAGCCTGGAATATGCATTTTTGAGTTCAACGATCGTGCGGGAAGTGGCATCGTATGGTTCGG
>DJNB01000123.1:24449-31031 GCA_002435545.1 Lachnoclostridium sp. UBA6475 | reverse complement strand
GTGCGCCTTGCGGCGCACGTCGCTAATGGATGAAAGTTCCTAATCCGCCCTAGTAGTGGGAAGGATACAGCCAAGACCAAGGGTGTCCATCGTGAGGTGGAATCTGAAGGAAGGTGGAGGCAAATCTCTGGTCTGACGAACAGAAATCACATGAGGCTATAGTTAAGGATAAGGTTGCTGTACAAACCAAAGTCCAATAACTACTCGGAATTAACTGTAGTAAATGTGGCAGATATATGGAGAGAAAGTGACGTGTGGTACCAAGGGAGGTCTCGTCAGCGGATGGAAACAGAGTATGAAATCCGTCAGTAACAACGAATGGCGAGAAGTCAGCAGAAGCCATAGTAAACCAGTGGTTGCAAACACTGGCGAAGGGCTGAACTTTAGGAGACACAAGCAATGAATGTAACTGAAAGTAGATTTAAGAACAGACAACTTCATATAGAGGACTATCTGCAAATGGTATCTGCGGAACAGAAAGAGTATGCAGAAGTGTTCGACTACTCTAAGATTACTGAAAAGAGCGGTGTCATCACAGACTATTGGACGAACAATCTTTTGGATTTGATTTTGCGAAAAGACAACCTTAACAACGCCTATAAGCAAGTCAAGAAAAACAAAGGGAAAGGTGGAATCGATGGTATGCAGGTGGATGAACTTCTGCCCTTCCTTAGAGAAAACCAGGATACCTTAATCCGAAAGATAAGGGAGGGGAAATATAAACCCAACCCGGTTCGCAGGGTGGAAATACCCAAGGAAACAAAGGGCGAGTTCCGAAAGTTAGGAGTTCCAACTGTTGTCGACAGAGTTATCCAACAGGCAATTGCACAGGAACTATCGCCAGTTTATGAGGAACAATTCTCAGAAAACAGTTTTGGTTTCAGACCAAAGCGAGGAGCACACGACGCCCTCAGACAATGCCAAAAGAACGTAAACGAAGGCTATGTATATGTGGTAGATATGGACTTGGAAAAGTTCTTCGACACGGTGTGCCAGAGTAAGCTGATAGAGGTATTGTCAAGAACCATCAAAGATGGCAGAGTGATATCTTTGATACACAAATATCTGAATGCGGGAGTAATCGCAAAGGGAATGTTTGAACGTACAGAGGTCGGTATGCCACAAGGTGGTCCGCTTAGTCCGTTGCTTAGTAATGTAATGCTGAATGAGTTGGACAAGGAACTTGAGCGTAGAGGACATAGATTTGTTCGATATGCAGACGACTGTATGATTTTCTGCAAGAGCAGGAGAAGTGCGGAAAGAACCTTAAAGAACATCATCCCATTTATTGAAGGGAAACTTTTCCTGAAAGTAAATAGGAAGAAAACAGAGGTGGCTCACATCAGCAAAGTCAAATACCTTGGCTATACCTTTTATAGATACAGAGGTAAATGTAGATTTAGAGTACACCCAAAGTCGGTAGCGAAGATGAAGAATAGAATCAGAGAACTTACTGACAGAAACAAAGGCATTAGCAATAAAGTACGGGAAAAGAAGTACCAAGAGTATGTGCGGGGATGGGTGGAATACTTCAGGCTCGCAGATATGAAAGGACTCCTCAAAACAACGGACGAATGGGCAAGACGAAGAATCCGAGCAGTCTATTGGAAACAATGGAAGAAGGTAAAAACCAAGTACCGAATGTTGAGAGCGTTAAAACTCGAACATTGGAAGGCAATGGAACTTGCCATGAGCCGAAAGAAGTATTGGAGAATGTCAATCGTATTAAGCTCGGTGATAACGAATAAAATAATAGCCAGGCTAGGATACACATCCATGCTTGACTATTATCTAACAGTTTGTGAAAACTAAAGAACCGCCGTATACGGAACCGTATGTACGGTGGTGTGAGAGGTCGGCTAATCAACTAATGATTAACCTCCTACTCGATTAATATATAGTTGCGTTTTGAGTAGGGGAATGTTACTATAATAGTAATAAAACATGATTGGATTTAAGGAGGAAGATATGAAAGAAAGAAGTCGAATCACCAAATCAGAGGAAAACAAAAAATACAGCAGTTTTCCTTGTTGTATACGGATAGCGGTCTTTTGTATGGTCATGCTGGTGTCTGTAATAACAGTAATTCCGCATGCCGTATGTGCAGAGGAAAGAAACTGTACATTTATTAATAACAATGCCAATGCACAGGATTACAGCTGCTCTTATCATGCACAGTGTGTGAAATCGTATCTTGGAGAAGAACAGGGAGGTTATTACCGTGTTGAAGCGAATACGGATGGAGATATATTAGTAGATCATTATAATAGAGACTGGCGATACGTATCACAGCAGTGGATTCAGAAAGAATTACCAATTTTTGGTGGATTTTATGAAGGGGAAAATGCATTTTTTTGTGTGTTTGGACAGGAAAATATGGAAGAGTCCAATGAAAAAGAAGTAGTGCGTGTGGTGAAATATGATAAGGAGTGGCGAAGAATAGGTGCCGCTTCCCTGTATGGAGCCGATACGGTAGAGCCATTTCGCGCAGGGAGTCTGCGGATGACAGAAGTAAATGACAAGTTATATGTTCATACATGTCATAAAAGGCATAAAACCAAAAGTGATGGTTTGAATCATCAGGAAAATATGTTTTTTGTGGTTGATGAAGTAAAAATGAGTGTAGAGTATGCATCATATAAGGGGTCTGCATCATATAGTGGGTTTAGAGACCGTATAAGTCATTCATTTAATCAATATATTCAATCCGACGGAGAATATATTTATCGCCTGGATCATGGGGATGGATACCCGCGAAAAATGGTATTAACAAAAACCAAGATTGAAGAAATTGGAAAGGGTAGTGTTGAGGAGGCTTCCGTGCTGGATATTGCAGGACAGACGGGGGATAATAGTACGGGGGCTTCTGCCGGAGGATTGGAATCCACATCGGTGGGATGTCTTACGGCCGGAAATTCAATTATTCAGGATGGCAAGCATGCAACAGGAGACACCCGCAATATTTACGTGACATATACTCCCAAAGATGCGATCAAACTGGTTGAGAGAAAAGAACAAAGCGGCAGCTCGACAATAACTTATAAAAGTGCGGCGGGAATTGAAAATACAAAGTTTCAATGGCTGACAGATTATTCTGCATCAAGCAGCGTATCGCCTTCGACGCCTCATCTGGTTAAAATTAATGATAACTCTTTTTTGGTTTTATGGAATCTGATCGTGCAGGATGAAAAGGTGGATAACGATAATGAACCGAATGGTCAATTTTGTTATGTCTTTTTAGATGGATCGGGAAATAGAGTTAGTGATATCCGGACAGAAAAGGGGATGATATCGGACTGCAAACCAATTGTGTCGAATGGCGCTGTTTTGTGGTATGTATCTACAAATGAGAAATTATTGTTTTGTAAGATATCGGCAGATGGTTCTTTTCAGCAAAATGAGGCGGTATTTCCTAAAAATGTTGAGGTTTATCCAAAACATATAAAGCAGTGTAGAGGTATTGCGGCAGGGATAGGCCAGTTTCATTTTGAGGATGAAAAAGACAGTTATCACTTAGTGGATGGGAATAAGGTGTTGAAGCGTGATGTCAACTATAAAACACCAGGTCATCTATTTACAAATGGCAGAGTTTCGTGTGTAAATGCAGAAGGACTGGCGCCATATTATTATGGGGAAGCAGAAATTAATATAGGAGAAATAAGAAAAAAACCGATTGTTCGTGCTGTAAAGAGAACAAAGAAAGGGGTTACCATTTACTGGCAAAAAGAGTCAGGTGCGATGGGGTACATTATCTACAAAAAAACGGCAAACGGAAAACGAAAGCAGATCAAGAAAATAGAAAATGCGGAAACGGTAAGCTGGTCAGATGGATCGGGTATGACGAAGAAGCAGACGGTCTATTATCTGAAAGCATATACTTTAGATAAGAATAATAATGTTATTTATACAGGGCTGTCTTCGCCAAAGGGAGTGTTGAAAAAATCAGGTATTATTTATGCAAAATATAAGGGTGGAATACTGAAGGTAAAATGCAAAAAAATAAAATACAAAGAATATTATCAGGTTCAGTATAGCAGCAAGAGAAAAAAGATAAATAAGGGAAAGAAGTTGTATATGTATTCTAACACTGGACAAGCAAGAATTAAATTAGGAAAGACGTGTTATATCAGAGTTCGTGCTGGTGCAGCATATACGGATGGAAAGAAAACCCGGTATGTATATGGTGAGTGGAGCAGTGTGAAGAAAGTAAAGAGGAAATGATACTGCGTCAATAGGGGGAGTGAAAGGCGATGTAAATACGAATGGTGGAGAAAAGATAAAGATAGCACCAAATGATTTCCGTGTCATTTGGTGTTTGTCGTATCTCTGGTTTATTTCTTAGAATTTATTTGTTGTTATCCGGAATCCAGATCTCGCCGGAGCAAGCCGGGAGTGTGATATTCAACATGCCGTTTTCCGATGTTGCGGTTTTGCCCGACAAGGCACCGGTGTAAGAAGCGGCAGAGGCTCCACGGACGGAAAGCGATGCTTCGTTTTCGTCGTTATTTACCGTTACGATCAAGGAAGCGTCGTCGGTGGTGCGGCTGAATGCGTACTGGCGGTTTGTCAGCAGCAGTTCCTGATAACTGCCGTAAGAAAGTGCTTTGGTTTCCTGACGCACTTTGCCGAGTTTTGAGATGAGTGCGGCACGTTCCTGTGCGTCTGCGGCACCGTCAAAGTCAGAAAGCGTGAGATGTGGACGGAGAGAATCATCCGAACCATTTTCTTTTTTTCCTTCGATTCCAAATTCAGAACCGTAGTACAAAGATGGGATTCCCGGTAATGTATACAACAGGATATGAACCGGGGTGAAATGGTCTTTGTTATTTAATTTTGTATAGATACGTTCCACGTCATGGTTGTCTACAAAGTTGTATAATTTTAACCCATCGGCGCTGTTCGACAGCATCTGGTGCAGATAATTGACCGTATGCGCGATCTCAAAATAATTATGGTCGTTGTGGCCGGAGAACAAGGCTTTGTGCAGCTGGTAGTTGGTGACCGAATGCAGCATATCTCCGCCGACCCAGCGGCCGTAATCTCCGTGGATGACTTCGCCTATAAGCCAGAAGTCCGGTTTTACCTCGTTAGCAGTCTGGCGGAGTGCCTTCATAAAATCAAAGTCCAGTACGTCGGCGGCATCCAGACGTATGCCATCGATATCAAATTCGGACACCCAGAAACGGATCACGTCGCAGATGTAATCTTTTACGGCAGGGTTCCGCTGGTTTAATTTCACGAGCAGATTGTAGCCGCCCCAGTTGTCATAGGAAAATCCGTCATTATATTCGTTGTTGCCGCCGAAATTTACATTGCAGTACCAGTCACGGTATGCGGAGGATTCGCGGTTTTTCAAGATGTCCTGAAAGGCGAAAAAGTCACGTCCGGTGTGGTTAAATACACCATCCAATATAACGTGCACATTTTTGTTATGACAATATTTTACAAAATTTGTCAGATCCTCGTTGGTGCCCAGACGGCAGTCCAGTTTTTTATAATCGGTTGTCTCATAGCCGTGTCCGACCGACTCAAAAAGAGGGCCGATGTACAAGGCATTGCATCCGAGAGAGACAAGATGGTCTACCCAGGGAAGACAGTCATTTAAACGGTGTGAGACACCCTCGTACGTATTTTGTTTTTCTGCACCACATAGTCCGAGGGGATAGATGTGGTAAAAAATTGCTTCTTCATACCAAGCCATAATAAGTCTCCTTTTCCAATAGTAATTCTGGCAGAATATTTTTCCAGATAAATATAGTATACTACATTTTGGGTTAAAAATGGAATTTTAATTTCATTTTAATTTAATTTGTTATAATTTACTTATAAGATTGTGTTTTAAGGTTTATCATGTTATACTTATTAGATAGGAATAACGGTCTGTAAGAATGGAGGAAGACGAGTGAAGAGAAGGTTATTGGTGGCGGCAGGAGTGGCATTGTCGATGTGCCTGACCGGGTGCGGGATTCTGCCAACAGAAGAGGAATTTGATACAGCTCCGGTAGTCAAAGAGTACGAGGGAGCAAGTTTCAATAAAGTGACGGTGACGCGTGGGACATTAGCAAAAACAGAGGAGATTTCCGGTAAATATAAAGGTACGGTAAAAGAAGATATTGAGCCGGATGGCGCGAGCGTGATCAAAAAAATATATGTAAAAAAAGGCGATCGCGTGAAAGCCGGCGATGTGATCATGCAGTATGAACTGCCCGGAAGCGAAAAGACATTGAAGGAGTCCAATGAAAAGATCGCGAAGACGGAGATGCAGATCCGGCAGGCAAAGGAACTGATGGCATTAGAGGTGGAAAAACAGAAAAAGACCGGCGGTGGGGAAACCGGGATCGCAAGTGTGAAAAATCAGTACGAACAGCAGATCAAAGCACTGGAATCCAGTTTGCAGCTTTTGAAAATGGATGCGAAACTTGCGAAAGAAGAGATTGAAGAAGAACAGATCACGGCATCGGTAAACGGCGTGGTTACTTATGTGGATAATAAAGCGGAAGGGACATACGGGACCGAAGGAGAGGCGGCCGTAAAGATCGAAGGAAAGAAAAAGAACCGCTTTGAGGCAAACAGCAAATATGC
>DJNB01000123.1:20771-24311 GCA_002435545.1 Lachnoclostridium sp. UBA6475 | reverse complement strand
AAAGAATCTACCGATTCGGTTTATTTCTATCCGAAAACAAAACTGAATCTGGAAGATGGCACGATCTGTTCTTATCAGGTTGTGTTAAAGGAACGGAAAGACATTTTGTATCTGCCATCCTCTATTGTATATTCAATGGGCGACAAGCATGTGGTGTATTATGAAGATGACAATGGCTTGAAATCAACAAAAGAAGTTTCCATCGGAGAGACCATTGATAACTTTGTTGAGATTACGGGTGGTCTGGAAGAAAACGAACAGGTAGTAGCAAATTAAGGCGAAGGATTGGAGGTTACGAAAAGTGAAAAACAGCAGACAGATAGGTGCAGTCCTTTTAGCCGTATCAATGATAACCTGCGGCTGTGGAAAATCCGCACAAAATGCCGGAGAGGTGCCGGAACTGATCGAGGCAGTCGGGGTGGATATGGATACTGCCGTAGTAACAAAGATGGATTTGAGCGGTGTGACATCTTTTTCCGCACAAATTGTACCTAAAATTGAAAAAATGGCATTTCTTTCTTCCGGAAGCATCGATCAGATGAAAGTGTCGATCGGAGATAAGGTAAAGAAAGGCCAGCTTCTTGCGACTCTTGCCGGAGGCAGCGGAAAAGTGAAATCTTTAAAAGAAGAGATTGCTTCCCTAAAGGAGACAAATGAGGGGATTAATCAGCAGAGTGAGTACGATATAGAGATGCTGCAGGAGAATCTGGATGGTCTGAAAAAACAGGCTAAGGCAGCAAAAAACGGAAAGCAGAAGACGCTGTTAGAAAGCCAGATGGTGGAAAAAGAGGAAGAGATCAAGATCGCCAAAGAAAAATTAAAACAGCAGAAAGAACTGCAGCAGTTGGAGATCAGCCAGAAAGAAGCGGATATCAATGAGGCACAGAAAAGCACAAAAAATTCCAAATTGTATTCGACGATTGATGGGGAAGTAATCAGTACAAGCGGCGGAAGCGGCTATATGGTACAGGGAGGAAGTGTCGCTATCCAGGTTGCCAATATGAAGGCACCGCGTCTGAAAACGGCGTATGTCTCCGACAGCAAGTTGGCGAAGGCCAGCAGTTATGTAGCGATTGTAGATGGAAAAAAATATAAAGTTGAAGTGGAAGAGCAGGAAGTTTCCCGACAGGATATCGAGATGGGAAATTATCCGAAAAACAGCTGGTTTGATTTTGTGTCAGAGCATGTAGATGCGAAAGTGGGTGGCTCAGCAACCATTGAACTGTACACCGACACGGTAAAAGATGCCCTGGTCGTACCGGCGAATGCGGTATATCGCTCGAAAGAGGAATCGTATGTCTATCTGGTAGACGGAGATGCCAAGACGAAAACAGTGGTAAAAACCGGCACAGAGACAGATGCTTATATACAGATTGAAAGTGGAGTAAAGGAGGGGGATGTAGTCTATGTTGAAGGTTAAGTGGATCGGAATCCTGTGTATGACAGCTGCACTTTTGACTGCGTGCGGTTCGGAAAAAAGTCAGGGAACAGGAGAGGTACTCCTTTATGAAGGCGAAGACGCGGCTTCCGGAAGCGCGGTTTCGGAGGAAGAGTATGAGACGACAAAAGTTCGTCAGGAGACATACAAAGAAGAATATTACGATACGGCAGATCTTGAATATACAGATACAGAAACCATCTACATCGACGATGAAGATGCGGTGCTGGATGCTGTTAAAGTAAAAAAAGATCAAAAAGTCAAAAAAGGCGACGTACTCGCGGTATATCACGTCGAGACGTCAAAGACCAAGCTGCAGAAAGAAAAAGTTCTGGTCCAGCAGGCGCGTGCCAATTATGAATCGGGTCTCAGCAACCTCCAGAATGCATTGTCCCAGGCGCAGAAAGAAGTGGAGACGATAAAAAATGCAGCAGAGAAAAAGATCAAAAACCTGGAGATTAAAAAGCAGAAAGAAGAACTTGTCAATTACAAAAAAGGGGAAAAAGATGTAATTGATCAGGAGAAAAATTATGCACAACTTGTCCGGCGCCAGAACAAGACCAATCTTGTGGCAAAAAAAAGCGGTGTAGTTACTGCGACAGGGAAAGAATACGTAGGCGATGAAATCGATGCTTCCAAAAAGATCGTAGAGATGCGAAGCAACAATAAGTGGGTTTTGAAGGTGAAAGATCCGGAATCCAAACTGCGTTACAATATGGATGTGTCCGTAAGACTTGGAAAAAATATGAAAGATTATAAATACGAAGTAAAAGGAAAAGTCATTACGGCGGCGGATATTACAGGAGTCGGCGAGACGGATGAAGCCGGTGATAATATCGTTTATGTGGAAGTTTCCAAAGCGGACAAAGCCAGATACGATTTCGAAAAGAACAATATCTATGTATATGCGGTATCGTTTGCCGTGAAAGATGCGCTGGTTGTGGATGCGGAAGCGGTCAACCAGGAATCCGTGGAATACGCCAACAAATTATATGTAAATGTGTTGGAAAACGGAAAGATCCACAAACGCTATATTGTAAGCAACTATAATACGGAAACAGAGTATCTGGTGGAGCAGGGTGTAAGCGCCGGTCAGACACTTGCGATCATAAGATAGGAGGTGCAGATAACATGATTCGATTTATTAAACAAAAATTGATGCATAAAAAATGGATGGTTGTCTGCCTCTTGATTGGTAATATTTTACTGTCAGCAATTGCCAGCAGCAATCCGATGTACCGCGACGCGGCATTGGAAAAGACATTGAAGTCCAAATATTCAAACTATATTGAAGAGACCAATAAAGATCCGGGCGTGATCTCATTTACCTCGCTTTTGAATTCCGGTAAAGGAAACGGAGAGGAATTTAAGGGAATGGGAGATACGGCGACAGGAGCCGCCGACGAACTCGGAGTGGAACAGAAATATCTGATCCGTATGTTTGCAACATCAAAAGTCCGCGGTCAGTATGAGCAGTCCCGTGGAAACAAAACGACGACCAAAACCATGCGAATTGCGATGATGTCAGAATTAAAAGACCATGTATCGATCCTTGCGGGAGAATGCTACAGCGATGACCGCCTGGAGGACGGAGCACTGCCTGTCATCCTGAGCCAGCGTGCGATGAGTAAACTGGATGTTGTGCTCGGAGATGAGATTTCATTTGATAAACTGAAAAATGCAGATGGTTCCAATATCAAAGTGAAAGTTGTCGGCGTATTTGATGCCAAAGATTATACAGATAATTACTGGGTAAAGAGTCCGAGTGAATATTATCTGGAAGTTTTTACCAGCCCTAAATTATTTGAAAGCATTTTTGTCAATTATGAAAATCCGGCATTTAATGTGTCCGGCGAGTGGAATCTGGTGTACGATTACGAGAGTGTAAAGCCGGGGCAGGTCAATGCTCTTGTAAAGAATACGGAAACGCTGTGTGAGGAAGGCGCAGCCGGAAGAAATTCAGCCATTGAGGAGCCGGATTATCTTGCCGTTCTCCGGGATTACCAGACAACGGCAAAAAAAGTATCGACAACACTTCTGATCCTGCAGATCCCGGTACTGGCACTTTTGCTTGCGTTTATCTTCATGATTTCCAGACAGAT
>DJNB01000123.1:0-20748 GCA_002435545.1 Lachnoclostridium sp. UBA6475 | reverse complement strand
AGACAGATGCTTGACCTGGAGCAAAACGAGATTGCGCTTTTGAAGAGCCGCGGAAGCAGCCGCAATCAGATTTTGTTGATCTACACATTACAGTCGGCGATCCTTTCGATCGGCAGCAGTGTCGTCGGCGTGCCGCTTGGCTTCTTTATGACGAAAGCGCTGGGGTCGACCAATGGATTTTTGGAATTTATCCAAAGAAAAGCCCTGCATGTAAGACTTAGCCCAAGTGTACTTTTGTTTACGCTGGGAGCAATCCTTGTATCGATCGCTGTCATGGTGCTTCCGGTGTTTAAGGATGCCAATGTCACGATCGTAAATGTAAAACACAAAAATATAGGAAACAAACACAATATATTCAGCAGAGTATATCTGGATGTGATTTTCCTTGTCATATCGCTGTACGGATTGTATTCGTTTACGGCAAGAAAGTCGGAATTGATGACGAGTATGCTGGAAGGGGATTCCCTGGATCCATTCCTGTTTATCTGTTCGTCCCTGTTTATCATCAGTGCAAGTCTGGTGGGACTCCGTATCCAGCCGCTGTTGATCAAGATTGTGTACTACATCGGTAGAAAATTCTGGAAGCCGGCATTCTTTGCTTCGTTCCTCCAGATCATCCGTACACGGAAAAAACAGGGCTTTATGATGGTATTTTTGATGTTTACCGTTTCTCTTGGTATTTTTAATTCGACGGTCGCGCGTACGATTTTGTCGAACTCGGAAAAGGGAATTGACTACAGTACCGGTACGGATCTTGTGCTCCAGCAGCCATGGGAGGACAATTCCCTGCTCATGCAGTACTACAAAGATCTTGAACTTACTTATACAGAACCGGATTTTGGTGTATACGAGGGAATGAAAGGAGTTACTGCTGCGACAAAGGTATTTAAAGATGACGAGATAGAAACTTCCTATAAGAGTAAAGAAGGTGGAAACAGTGTCAAGACGACGCTGATGGGAATTGATACGAAGTCTTTTGGAGAGACGGTGTCGAAATTCCAGACCGATCTTCTTCCGGTACATATTAACCGTTATCTGAACTCCATGGCAAAACGCTCGGATGCGGTGCTTCTCAGTATGAATTATCATACCAATTATGGGATGCGTCTTGGCGATACGATCTCCTATACGAACGAAGAGGGCGTGGAAGCGCAGGGCGTAGTATATGGATTTGTGGATTATTTCCCAAGTTACATTGAGACGACGCATTCGCTCAATGAGGAAAATAAACTTGTCTCGACCGAGAATTATCTGATCGTGGCAAACCTTGCGCAGGTTCAACAGAACTTCGGTCTTCGTCCATATCAGGTATGGCTGAAAACGGACGGAAGTTCCCGGTTTATCTATGATTACGCGAAGAAAAACAATATTACGTATACGACATTTGAAGATGCCAATGCGAAAAAAGTGGAAGTGAAAAACGATGCGTTGTTCCAGGGAACCAACGGGATCCTTACTATGAGTTTCATCGTTATATTGATCCTGTGCTGCACCGGATTTTTGATCTACTGGATCCTGTCCATCCGCCAGAGAGAACTTCTCTTTGGTGTATTCCGTGCGATGGGTATGTCGAAGCGGGAGATTATCCAGATGCTGATCAATGAACAGATCTTTAGTTCCGGGGTATCCATTGTGATCGGTACGGTGATCGGACTTCTGGCATCGAAAATGTTTGTTCCGCTGGTACAGATTTTCTACGCTTCAACCGATCAGGCGATTCCGCTCGAAGTGGTCAATGAGACGCTGGATATGGTTCGTCTGTTTAGTATTATCGGTTTGGTAATTGTTGTATGTATGGTTGTGCTTGGAAAACTGATCTCCAGGATCAATATCTCCCAGGCATTGAAACTTGGCGAAGATTAAGGGAGGACAGCGATGGAAAATATATTGACGACACAGGGAGTGAAACAGGCATTTCCAATCGGCTCCGGCCGGGAATTTGTTGCCTTGCATAATATCAATATCCGGATCCCGAAAGGGAAACTTACCATGCTTCGTGGACGTTCCGGTTCCGGAAAGACCACGCTTATGAACATTTTAAGTGCACTGGATTATCCCAAAGAGGGCACGGTTGTTTTTGAAGGCGCGGCGCTGGAACAGATGAACGACCACCAGAGGGAGGAATTCCGTAAAAATAATGTGGGATTCGTATTTCAGTCAGTCGCCCTCATTCCGATGATGACGGCCTATGAAAATGTGGAATTTCTGCTCCGGCTGGCAAAATATCCGGGCAATAAGCGCGCGCGTGCCGAGGAATGTCTGAAACTGGTCGGACTGGGACAGCGTATGTATCATATGCCGCAGGAACTGTCCGGTGGAGAGCAGCAGCGTGTGGCAATTGCCAGAGCGATCGCACATAAACCAAAGATTATCTTTGCCGATGAACCGACCGCGGAATTGGATACGGCGACCGGACTGCAGGTAATGAAGATATTTAAAGAATTGATCGAAAAAGAAGGAGTAACGATTGTCATGACAACCCATGACATGGGACTGCTGGATATTGCAGACTGCATATATCATTTGGAGGATGGTGAGATTGTCGATGAAAAATAAGAAAATAGAAGCCGTAGTAGAAAAGATCAATGAGTTTCGCCACATCAATCGTCAGACCACCAGCGGCGCCAGTGCTGCCGAGCAGATCGACATCCCGGATGATGTTATGATTGAATGCGATGGACTGGTAAAGATTTACAAGACAAAGGACATCGAAGTGCTGGCGCTCCAGGGACTGGATCTGACAGTCAAGCGCGGAGAACTGATGGCGATCATCGGAAACAGCGGAAGTGGTAAATCCACGTTCCTTAACATGATCGGAGGCCTTGACCGCCCGTCGGCGGGGAAACTTTATGTCGATGGAAAAAATCTGTTTCAGATGACAGAAGAGGAACTGGTTGAATACAAGCGGAGCACGGTAGGATTTGTGTGGCAGAACAATGCAAGAAACCTGCTTCCGTATCTGACTGCATGGGAAAATGTCATGACGCCGATGCTCTTTATGAAAGACGGGAAAAGCGAGGCGGAAAAGAAGAAGCGTGCGGAAGAACTTCTGGAACTGGTCGGCCTGGCGGAACGAAAGGACAATACTCTCAGCCAGCTCTCCGGTGGAGAGCAGCAGCGTGTAGCGATCGCGATCGCCCTTGCCAATGAACCGAAACTTCTGCTTGCCGATGAACCGACCGGAGCGGTAGACCGTAAGACGGCGGATGATATCCTGGATATGTTTCGCAAACTCAATGAACAGCTGGGGATCACGATCGTCATCGTAACGCATGATAACGAGCTGGCATCCAAAGTAAACCGTGTGATCTCAATTCGCGATGGAAAGACGAGCAGCGAGCGTATCATGAAAAATGAATACAAAAACAGATTGGAAGATATTTCCATTGAATGGCAGCAGGAAGAGGCGCAGGAAGAATTTGTCGTGTTAGACCGTGCCGGAAGAATACAAATTCCGTCGGAATTGCTCAAAGAAATGGGAATGAACGGAAATAAAGTAAAAGTCGAATTTGTGGATGGTAAAATTGTTATTGAAAAACCCGAAGAATAATGCTACACTAGTACTGTTAAAAGAAGAACAGGAAAATGAAGTGAATGGAGACGGTTTTTTATGAGTGGAAGACGAGAATACAGAAAGAGACAGCGGCAGCGCAGGCAGTCGGAAAAATTAACGATGCTGTTGAAAGGATCGGTTGCGGTGGCAGTTGTGCTGGTTTTAGTGTTGACCGGAGTAAAGATTGTATCCACTGTGCGAAACCACAAAGAACAGAAACAGATAGAAGAAGCTCTTTTACAAAAGCAGAAAGCGGCGGCGGAGACGCCCACGATAGAGGCGACGCCGGCACCGACACCCGCACCAAAGGACAAGGCAGTAGCACTTACGTTTGATGACGGACCATCGCGTGACAACGATGGAACCATCCTTGAGACACTGCAGGCAAACGGAGCACACGCGACATTTTTCGTACTGGGAAACCGCGCGCGGGTGGATGGAGATATTATGCAGATGATTACCGGAGCCGGTTGTGAGATTGCGAGCCATTCGTGGGATCATCCACAGCTTAGCAAGTTAAAATGGAAAAAGGTCAAAAGCCAGATCGACCGAACCGATAAAATTGTAGCAAAACTTTTGAATGGATATGAGATATCCTTACTGCGTCCGCCTTATGGTTCCATCAGTAAGACGATGCGGAAAAAGATAAAAAAACCGATGATATTGTGGAGTCTTGACACGGAGGACTGGAAGAGCCGGAATGCAAAAAAAGTATTCAACCGGGTTAAGAAGGAAGTGAAAGACGGGGATATCATATTGATGCATGACATACATCCGGAGACGGCGCAGGCGGTAAAGAAGATTGTTCCGTGGCTTTCGGAGCAGGGGTATGACATGCTGACGGTTTCTGAACTGATGGCGCGCAAAGGAAAAAATCTGGAAGAGGGAAAAGCCTATCTGGATGCAAATTAATATGGAAAAATATGTGGAGTTCTCCGGATTTTTCGGGAACTCCGCTTGTAGTGAAACAAAAAATAACAAGTAGGAACAAAACAACGAAGCGAGGTAAGAAATGATGAAACAATTTATGGATGAAGATTTTATTCTTTCGACAGAGACAGCAAAAAAACTTTTTCACGACTATGCAGAAAAGACACCGGTTTTGGATTATCACTGCCATCTGGAACCAAAAGAGATCGCAGAAGACCGGATGTTTAAGAATATAACAGAATTGTGGCTGGGAGGCGATCACTATAAGTGGCGCATTATGCGTTCGAATGGAGTTCCGGAAAAATACATTACCGGGGATGCCGGCGATGAAGAAAAATTTCACGCGTTTGCCAAAGCGCTTCCAAAAGCAATTGGAAATCCAATGTATCACTGGTGTCATCTGGAACTGCAGAGATATTTTGATATTCATGAGACACTCAGCGAGAAAAACTGGAAAGAGATTTACGATGCCTGCAATAAAAAACTGCAGTCACCGGAGATGTCTGCCAAAAATCTGATCCGCATGTCCAACGTAACGCTCGTTTGTACGACAGACGATCCGGTGGATGACCTTCATTATCATCAGCAGATTAAAGCAGATAAAGATTTTACCGTACAGGTACTTCCAGCATGGCGTCCGGACATTATCATGAGTCCGGAAAAAGAGGGATTTCTTGCGTATGTACAGAAACTGGCAGAAGTAAGTGATATTGACATCACTGGATTTGCGTCTCTCAAAGAAGCACTGGTGAAACGCCTTGACTATTTTGTGGAAAATGGCTGTCTCGTAACGGATCATGGACTGGATTATCCGCAGTACCGTCCGACAACCGAGGAAGAGATGGACATCCTTGTACGTCGTGTGTTGTCCGGGGAAGCTCTGGAATTTGAAGAAATGCTTCAATATAAGACGATGCTCATGCTCTTCTTAGGCCGTGAATATGCAAAGAGAAATCTGGCAATGCAGCTTCACTACGGCGCAAAGCGAGAAAACAACGAACTGGTATATCAGAGTGCCGGCGCCAATGCCGGGATTGACTGCATCAATGAAAAGGGATTCAGTGCGGAAGTGGCAGACCTTCTCAATGCCCTTGCCAAGACAGGGGAACTGCCAAAGACAATTCTGTATTCTTTGAATCCGGTTGACAATGCCGTGATCGGTACGATGATCGGCTGCTTCCAGAATGAAGATGCGGTAGGCAAGATCCAGCAGGGTTCCGCATGGTGGTTTAACGATCATAAATACGGCATGACACAGCAGATCACATCACTTGCAAGTCTCGGACTTTTGGGTAACTTTATCGGCATGCTGACCGATTCGAGAAGTTTTGTATCCTATCCTCGTCACGAGTATTTCCGCCGTATCTTATGCGATTTTATCGGAAAACTGGTAGAAAACGGAGAATATCCACAGGATTATGAAGTACTTGGTGAGATGGTGAAAAACATTTCCTATTATAACGCAGTAAATTATTTTGGATTTGATTTATAAAATTTACAGAATTTGGAAGGAGAGCATAAATGACATTTACGTTAGTAAAAGAAAACGCAGCACAGATTTGT
Organism: Lachnoclostridium sp. UBA6475; assembly: GCA_002435545.1. Classification (GTDB taxonomy): domain Bacteria; phylum Bacillota; class Clostridia; order Lachnospirales; family Lachnospiraceae; genus Eubacterium_F. Next base: position 14,702 of record DJNB01000123.1, on the reverse strand, counting down.
ATTGATAACCATGCGGCAGATTATAAGGGACTGCTGCATGTGGCAAAGATTCTTGCCGGAGATATTTTGACAGTAACGGGAAAAGAGCCGGAGATCGTAGAGCAGCTTCAGAATGTGCCACAGATCGTGGCAGCGACAAAGGGAACTTCGGACATTCTTGCAAAATGGGAAGAGGAAAAGAAGATTGACCTTTCCGCACTGGAAGGAAAACGCGAAGTTTTTACGGTGCAGCTGATCGAAGAAGACGGCGCGGAAAAACTGGTGATCGCCGGCACGGAGACGATTGCCACCCTGTATGGACTGTATTATATCTCTGAAAAAATCGGAGTATCCCCATGGGTGTACTGGGCAGACGTGGTTCCCGCAAAAAAAGAAGAAATTGTATTTGACGAGAGTATCTGCACGGTATCCAAAGAGCCGTCGGTGCGTTATCGTGGCTTCTTCATGAACGACGAATGGCCGTCACTGGGAAATTTTGTCATGAATACATTTGGAGACTTCAACGAGTTCTTTTACGAAAAAGTATTTGACCTTCTGCTTCGCCTGAAAGGAAATTATTTCTGGCCGGCGATGTGGTCTGCCTCCCTTCCGCTGGATGGATCGGAAGATCCGCTGGCAATCCTCAAACTGGGAACGGAACTTGGTATCACGATCGGACAGTCGCATCATGAACCATTGACCCGTGCCAGTGAAGAGTGGGACAAAGTAAAAACCGATACCAACAATGTCGGATATGGAAAAGATTGGAATTATTACACCAATAAAGAGGGACTTTACCGTTACTGGGAAGACGGTATGAAACGCGACAAAGACTTTAAGCATATGATTACGATCGGAATGCGTGGAGAGCGTGATACGATGATGCTCGGAGAAAATTCGACCATTCAGGAAAATGTGGAACTTCTGCGCGAGATCATTACCGATCAGAATAAGATCATCAAAGAGACGGGCTGTGAACATATGCCGAAGATGCTCGCTCTGTATAAAGAAGTGGAAGGCTTTTATTATGGTGGAAACGGTGTCAAAGGACTGCGTTCCTGGGATGGCCTGGATGATACGATCCTTCTGCTCTCCGACGATAATTTCGGAAATGTACGAACCCTTCCGACGAAGGATCTGAAAGACCGTAAACCGGGCTGGGGACTGTACTATCACTTTGATTATCATGGTTCCCCGATTTCCTACGAGTGGGTCAATTCGACACCGCTTCCAAAAGTGTGGGAGCAGGTTACGATGGCATATGAATACGGCATCCGCGACCTCTGGATCGTAAATGTCGGTGACATCCGCCCGGATGAACTTCCGTTGTCTTACTTTATGGCACTTGCTTATGATTTTGAGAGCATGGGAACCGGACATGCCAACCAGACAGACCGTTTTCTCGCTTCCTGGGTAGAACAGCAGTTTGGCGCGCATATCAAGGACGAGACGACCAAAAAAGAGATTGCAGACGTACTGCGTGAATATGCGAGAATTCATGGCATGAGACGACCGGAGGCAATGAATCCGGACGTATATCATGTGTCTCATTTTAATGAAACAAAACGCATGATCCAACGATGTACCGCGCTGATGCAGAAGACGGAGAACCTGCAGACAAAGATTCCGGAAGCGTCGAAAGATGCCTTTTACGGACTGGTATATTATCCGGCCGTAGCAGGAATGAATCTGCAGCTGATGAGCCTTCATGCGGCACTTTCAAACTGGTATGCCGGATTTGAACTTTCCGCGGCCAACACATATGATGCGCTGGTAAAAGAAGAGATCGAACGAGATCAAAAATTGACAGATTATTACAATAAAGAGATGGCAGGAGGCAAATGGGACGGAATGATGCTTTCGCCGCATGCCTGCTTTGTAACCTGGAATGATGAGGGATGGCACTATCCGCAGACGGAGGCAATCTGCATCAATACCAAGAGCCGGATGATGGTTCATGCGGAGAATGAGGAAGGATTTGTCTCCGAGGGAACGACAGCACTGCCGGAATTTACAGAAATTGGGGGCGAGACGTATGAAATCGACCTTGCCAATGCGGGCGCAGTTTCCTATGACTTCGCGGTGCTGGAAGAAGAGGGAATCTGTGTAAGCTGTAAAGAAGGTACGGTGGCAAGTGACATCGTAACTTTGCAGGTCAGCATCGGACGGAAAGAGCACGAATCCTTTGAGCGTACCCTTACGATCACGGGCGCCGGACAGAAAGTCAATGTGACCGTTCGGTTTACGGCAGCCGTTGATGCGCCGGAGGGCACCTTTATCGAACGGGATGGTGTCGTATCGATCGAAGCCGGACATTTTGCTGAAAAAGAGAATTTTGAAGGATATGAATTTGAAGAACTGAAAGAATATGGAAAAACCCTGTCTTCGATGAAAGTGTATCCATCCGACCGCAATTTTGACGAAATCGGAAAAGCGCCATGTCTTACCTACCGTGTATATGTAAAAGAGGCCGGCGTGTACATGCTCAAATCCATTACGGCGCCTACCAACAACCTGGAAGACGGACGCACCATGCGTTATGCCGTGCAGGTCAATGATGGCGAGATCAAAGTCGGAGATACGATCCCGAAAGAAAATTATAATATTGGCGGCGGCCCATGGGAAAAGAAATCCTGGTCAATGGGTGTGTTAAACAACAGCCATTATGGAATCACGGGACACGATCTGAAAGCCGGATATAATGAGATCCATGTCTATGGCGTGGATGCCGGACTTGTTTTACAAAAATTGGTATTGTACCGCAGCGGACTGCCGGAGTCTTATCTTGGACCACAGGAAAGTCCGCAGGCGTAGGTTATTTCCAAAAGGAGAAGAAGATGAGAAGAAATATAGTGAAATGTACTGCTGTGGCACTTGTGGCCGTGGCCATATTAAATGGGGCAGTGCCGGTGGAAACACAGGCGGCAAAGAAACCGAAGATCAGCAGCAGACAATGGAAGGTGACCGTGGGTCAGACAAAAAAAGTCGCAGTAAAAAATGTGGCAAAACGTACCAAAGTTACGTTCCGATATGGAAAAAATGCGAAAAAGACAGCTTCGGTAAAATGGAATAAAAGCAAAAAATGTATTGTTGTCCGCGGGAAAAAGGCTGGCAGGGCGACCGTTCAGGTGAAGTTTAAAACAGCCTCCCGGAAAACAACATACAATTGTAAAATATTGGTAAATAAGAAGAGCGCGAAAGTGCCGGCAGGGACATCAAAGCCGGCGGTCACACCGACAGCCGTACCTTCGACCACACCGGTGGTGACACCAACAGCCGTACCTACGACCACACCGGCGGTGACACCAACCGCCGTACCTTCGGTCACACCAGAAGTGACACCGGCTGCAACCGAAGGCCCGTACAAGACATATGAAGCCGAGTACGAGGATGACAATATGCCGGTCAAAGATATTTACAAAGACTGCTTTCTCGTGGGAGCGGCGCTCAACGGTACATCCAGTCAGACGATGGCGCTCAACCACAAAGGAATGGCAGGAATTTTAAAGAAACATTTTAATTCCACGGTGCTTTCCAATTTGATGAAGCCAGAGCATCTGCTGGATAAGACGGCGACGCTCAACAGTGCAGATGGAATGCCGGTGTGCAAATTTGACACCTGCGATTCCGCGTTGAATTTCTGCAAAAAAAATGGCATTAAAATGCGCGGCCACACCCTTCTTTGGCACAATCAGACGCCGGAGTGGTTTTTCCATGTGGACTACGATGTAAACAAAGAGCTGGTGGATGCGGCGACGATGGAAGCCCGCATGGAAAGTTATATCCGACAGGTGCTTACACACTGCCAGACGGAATTTCCGGGGGTGGTTTATACCTGGGACGTTGTCAACGAATGTATCTGTGTGGACGCAAACAGTTTTGTAGTGACGAGCGGCGGCTGGAAACTCCGTACGCAGACAAAGAGCGACAACGATTTTGAACACGACGGTTATGTGCCAAACTACTGGTATGCAACCATGGGCGAAACGTATGTGGAAAAAGCATTTATGTATGCAAGAAAATATGCCGATCCGGGTGTGGCATTGGTTTATAATGATTATAATGTATTCCAGACAACTAAAATGGAAAATATTTACAAAATGGTAGAAGAACTGAAAGGCAAAGGACTGATCGACGGCATCGGATTGCAGCCAACTGTCGGAATGCGCTGGCCGGATCTGAATTCCGATAAGAAAGACAGTTTTAAAAACTGCCTGGAAACCTATGCGAAATTGGGTCTGGAACTGCAGGTCACGGAGCTTTCCTTCAAATTGCAGATGGATCCGGAAGATATTGATGACGAAGAACTGCAAAAGCAGGCAGACCGCTATGAAGAGTTTATGCAGCTTCTGGTAGACGAGGATTCTGACAATGGCGGCCCGTGCAATATCACGAGTGTAACCGTATTTGGTATCTGTGACGATTATCCTTTGTATACGGACAATCACCAGAACCTGTATCTGTGGGACAAAAACTGTGTGCCAAAACCTTGTTTTTATTCCTATATTAAGCCGGGCTTAGACCTTCTGGCTTCGAAAGAGCAGCAGGCCGCAGCCGGCGCGCAGAGATAGAAAGGCAGAAATGAAATGAAAGAAAAGAAAGGTATTATAATAACGATCGTAGTAGCGCTGGTCGTACTGGGTGTGCTGGCGTATGCACTTGCGTCGCGGCACAAGGCGAATGAACCAAAGTTCGCTGATGATCCGAAAACGACGGAAAGCCGGCAGAACGCTGTCTCAGAGAGCGCGGTCAGCCCGGCAGCGGTTGTCACGGAAGAGACACCGGCAAAGGACATTTATAAGGATTATTTCCTTGTCGGAGCGGCCATCAATGGAAGCAGTCTGGATACGATGGCGCTCAACCACAAAGGAATGACGGAGATTTTAAAAGAAAACTTCAATTCCACGACATTGTCCAATCTGATGAAACCGGAGTATCTGCTGGACGAAAAGGCGACGAAAAAGAGCAAAGACGGGATGCCGGTCTGTACTTTTGAAAATTGTGATCCGGCGCTCAAATTCTGTCAGGAAAACGGAATCAAGATGCGCGGCCACACATTGATCTGGCACAATCAGACACCAAGCTGGCTCTTTTACAAAAACTATGATGTGAAATCCGGAAAACTTGCCGATGCAAAGACCATGGCAAAGCGTATGGAAAGTTATATCAAGCAGGTGATCACACACTGCCAGAAAAAATATCCGGGTGTTGTCTACGCCTGGGATGTCGTCAATGAATGCGTCTGCACCGATGCGGGAAGTTTTGTTGTGACGAAGGGCGGCTGGAAACTCCGCGCGGACACGAAAAAGGATAACGACTTTACGCATGAGCAGGCAGTCCAGAACTACTGGTATACGACGATGGGCGAGGAGTATGTGGAAAAAGCATTTGCCTTTGCCCGCAAATATGCAGAGAAAGACGTCAAATTGTTCTATAATGACTACAATGTCTTTATGGATATAAAAATGGAAAATATTTACAAAATGGTCGAGCAGTTAAAAGAAAAGGGACTGATCGACGGAATCGGTCTTCAGCCGACGGTAGGTATCGACTGGCCGGAGCTTGACAGCGAAAATGACGGAAGTTTCCGCAAATGTCTGGAAACGTATGCAAAACTCGGTCTGGAACTGCAGGTGACCGAACTGAATTTCCGTATTGAAGACGGCACGACCGACGAAGAACTGTTACAGAGACAGTCTGACCGCTACGAGGAAATGATGCGCCTTCTCGTTGAAGAAGATACCGAGAGCGGCGGACCATGTAATATTACGAGTGTAACCGTATTTGGAATCTGCGACGATTACCCGCTGTATGGAGAGGATTTCCAGCAGAATCTGTATCTGTATGACAAAAACTGCCAGCCAAAACCGTGCTATTACGGATTTATCAAGCCGGGAATTGAGGCAGCAAACAATAAAAAATAAAGAGAACCGGGAGGATTTGTTATGGCTGAAAAATGTATTGAGCTAAAAGGGATCACAAAAGCATTTGACGGACAAATCGTTCTAGATCATATGAATCTTGATATTCATGAGAATGAATTTGTGACATTGCTTGGACCAAGTGGTTGTGGAAAGACCACGACACTACGGATCATGGGAGGATTTGAAACGGCAGATGAGGGACAGGTTCTGCTCAATGGAACCGATATCGCCCGCGTGCCGGCAAACAAACGCCCGATCAATACCGTGTTCCAAAAGTATGCGCTGTTTTCACACATGAATATTGAGGAAAATATTGCGTTTGGTTTAAAAATCAAGAAAAAATCAAAAGATTATATCCGGGACAAGATCAAATATGCCCTGAAACTGGTAAATCTCGATGGTTACGAGAAACGTATGCCGGATTCCCTGAGCGGCGGACAGCAGCAGCGTATCGCGATCGCGCGTGCGATTGTAAACGAACCGAAAATCCTGCTTTTGGACGAACCGCTCGGCGCCCTGGATCTGAAACTGCGCCAGGGGATGCAGTACGAACTCATGCGTTTGAAAGAAGAACTCGGCATTACGTTTGTCTATGTCACACACGATCAGGAAGAGGCACTTACGATGTCCGATACCATCGTCGTGATGAATCAGGGATACATCCAGCAGATCGGCACGCCGGAAGACATTTACAATGAGCCGCAGAATGCGTTTGTCGCGGACTTTATCGGCGAGAGCAATATCCTTTCGGCGACGATGGTGCACGACCGTCTTGTCAATATTCAGGGACAGGATTTTGAATGTGTCGATGTCGGATTCGGCGAAAATAAACCGGTGGATGTCGTGATAAGACCGGAGGATATGATCCTTGTACCTCCGGAAAAAGGTACGATGCGTGCAAAAGTGAAATCCCTGGTATTCAAAGGGGTTCACTATGAAATGGAGATGGAAGCACTCGGATTTACGTGGCTGGTACACAGTACAAGCCTTGCGGAAGTCGGAAGTGAAGTCGGATTGTTTATCGATCCATTTAACATCCAGATCATGCACAAGCCGGAAAATGAGGCAGAGGAGGCGTTTGCCGGTGAATGAGAAAAAGATGACGAGACGCCTTGCGTATCCGTATATTGTGTGGATGGCAATTTTTGTCATTGTGCCGCTGATCATCGTATGCATATATGGACTGACGGATAAAACCGGTGCTTTTACCCTTGAAAATGTAAAGAGTATTGCGTCGCCGGTGCATATAAAAGCCTTAATTTTGTCACTAAAATTATCTATTATAAGTACTGTGCTATGTTTTGTCCTTGCATTGCCACTGGCACTGGTGATCCGGGGACTGCATTTAAAAAGCAGCGGATTTATCATATTTGTATTCATCCTTCCGATGTGGATGAACTTTTTGCTGCGTACGATCGCCTGGCAGTCATTGTTGGAAAAAACGGGCGTGATCAATATGATCTTACAGTCGCTTGGACTGCCAAAGCAGAATCTGATCAATACCGAGGGAGCGATCATTCTCGGTATGATCTACAATTTTCTGCCATTTATGGTATTGCCGATCTACAATTCGCTCATCAAGATCCCACAGGATACCTTTGATGCGGCAAAAGATCTGGGAGCAAACTGGATACAGACGTTGTGGCGTATCACCCTGCCACAGGTATTTCCGGGAATTGTCAGCGGCGTTACGATGGTGTTTGTGCCGGCGATGACGACGTTCGTTATCTCTAACCTGCTCGGAGGAGCGAAGATCAATCTGATCGGAAATGTGATCGAGCAGGAGTTTACAACCGCCAACAACTGGTACGGCGGAGCCGGACTGTCCATCGTTTTGATGATACTGATCCTCGGAAGTATGGCGGTTATGTCACACTTTGATAAGGATGGAGAGGGGGCAGCGATATGGTAGGAAAAAAACTCGCAAAGATCGGCGGAAAGATTTATCTTGCCCTGATTTTTATCTTTTTGTATGCCCCGATCGCGACACTCATTGTATTGTCGTTTAATGAATCAAAATTCCGCGGAAAATGGGGCAGTTTCAGCTTAAAATGGTACGAGAGCCTGTTTGCCTCCCGTGAGATCATGGAGGCGCTGTGGACGACGCTTTTACTGGCGTTTTTGTCTGCGCTGATCGCGACGATCCTCGGAACGATGGTTTCTTTTGCCATGAACCGCATGAAAAAACTGCCGCGTATGATCTTGATGACGGTAACCAATATCCCGATGCTCAATGCCGATATTGTAACCGGAATCTCGCTGATGCTTTTATTTATCGCGCTGCGTTACCAGATGGGATTTGGCAGTGTGCTGATCGCGCATATTACCTTTAACCTGCCTTACGTGGTGTTAAGTGTCCTGCCAAAATTAAAGCAGATGAATAAAAGTGTATTTGAGGCGGCGCTGGACCTTGGTGCAAGCCGTCAGTATGCGTTTGTCAAAGTTGTATTTCCGGATATTTTACCGGGAATTTTAACCGGATTTTTGTTGTCATTTACGATGTCACTCGATGACTTTATCATTACCCATTTTACCAAAGGAGTGGGGATGGATACGCTGTCAACAAAAATCTATGCGGAGGTGCGAAAAGGCATAAAACCGGAGATTTACGCACTTTCTACCATATTATTTGCAGCCATATTTATCGTGTTGATCGTTGTCAACCGCAGACAGAAAGCAGAGGAAAAATAGATGAAAAAAAGTTTAAAAAAATTAGTGGCACTGACACTTGCGACCGCTCTTTTTACGACGGGACTTACGGCGTGTTCTTCCGGCGGAAGCAAGACGGGAGATGCCGGCGAATTGTATGTTTATAACTGGGGAGAATATTTTGACCCGGATGCGTTAGCGATGTTTGAAGACGAGACGGGCATTAAAGTGACGTATGACGAGTATGAGACAAATGAAGTAATGTACCCGATCATATCCAATGGTGCCGCTTCATATGACCTTGTATGTCCTTCGGATTATATGGTGCAGCGTATGATCTCGGAAGATCTTGTCGAAGAAATTAATTTTGACAATGTGCCAAATATAAAATATGTGGACAGTCAATATATGGATGCCAGCAAAGAATTTGATCCGGAAAATAAATACAGTGTTCCGTATCTTTGGGGAACGGTTGGCATATTATACAATAAAACGATGGTAAAAGAACCGGTGGACAGCTGGGGAATCCTGTGGGATACCAAATACAAGGATAACATTCTGATGCAGAAAAGTGTCCGCGATGCGTTGGGTATTACTTTAAAATACCTTGGTTATTCACTCAACAGCACAGATGAAAAACAGTTAGAAGAAGCCAAACAGAAACTGATCGAACAGAAGAAATCCGGTGTCGTACAGGCGTATGTCGTCGATGAAGTACGTGATAAAATGATCGGAAATGAGGCAGCGATCGGTGTGATCTATTCGGGTGAGGCATTGACCTGCCAGAAGGAAAATCCGGATCTGGAGTATGTCATTCCGAAGGAAGGAAGCAACTTGTGGATCGATTCCTGGGTGATCCCGAAGGGAGCGAAGAACAAAGAAAATGCGGAGAAGTTTTTGAATTTCCTCTGTAAGCCGGAAATCGCAAAAATGAACTTTGATTATATCACGTATTCGATTCCAAATGAAGAGGGACGCAAATTGATCGAAGATGCGTCAGAACGTGACAGCAAGATTGCATTCCCGGACTGGGATTCTTTGACAAATTGTGAGACGTTGAAATATCTTGGCGATGATGTCGATAAGATTTATAATGAGAAATGGAAGGAGATCATGGCACAATGAGAGTATTACTGATCAATGGAAGCGCAAAAGAAAAGGGCTGTACATTTACGGCACTCAGTGAGGTGGCGCGCGGACTCAATGAAAGCGGTGTAGAGACGGAGATTATCTCACTTGGTACAAAGCCGATTGCGGACTGTACGGGCTGCGGAAAATGCCGTGAAACCGGCGCGTGTGTATTTGGAGATATCGTAAATGAGATCGTCGAAAAAGCGAAGACCGCCGATGGCTTTGTCTTTGGTTCCCCGGTCTATTATGCGCATGCGAGCGGACGGCTTTTGTCTGTCCTTGACCGCGCGTTTTACTCCGGCGGAAAAGAATTTGCGTTTAAGCCGGGAGCGGCTGTGGTAAGCGCCAGACGAGGCGGCACGACGGCATCTCTGGAAGTGATCAATAAGCATTTTTCCATCAATCAGATGCCGATTGTAACTTCCAATTATTGGAATATGGTGCATGGAAATACACCGGATGAAGTCCGTCAGGACAAAGAGGGAATGCGTACGATGTACAATCTCGGCCGCAATATGGCATGGATGATAAACTGCATTCAGGCAGGCCCGGAACATCCGCAAAATGAGAAGGAGAGCACAAACTTTATCCGCTAAAGGAGGACGTACTATGTATACAGTAGATTTACAGGACTGCATTGATAAGATGGATCTCGAATGTCTGACACCGGATGTAGATATCTCACAGATCAAGATCACGCAGTCGGATATCAACCGCCCGGCGCTTCAGCTGGCAGGATTTTTTGACTATTTTGACCACCACCGTGTGCAGATCATCGGTCATGTGGAAAATACGTACATGGAAAAACAGGGCTTGGAGTACAGCGTAGAGATGATGGGGCGTATCATGTCCTATAAAGTGCCTTGTATCGTGTACTGCCGCGATATGGCAGTGCCGGATGCTGTCCTTGAAATAGCCAATAAAGCCGGTGTGCCGATCCTGCGTACGAAGCAGACGACATCGTCATTTTCTTCGGAACTGAACCGCTGGCTGAAAGTCGAACTGGCACCGCGTATCAGCATTCACGGTGTACTTGTCGATATTTACGGCGAAGGTGTGCTGATCACCGGAGAAAGTGGAATCGGTAAAAGTGAAGTAGCATTGGAACTGATCCACCGAGGACACCGTCTCGTATCGGACGACGTCGTGGAGATCAAGAAAGTCAGTGACGCGACGCTGATCGGTACAGCACCGGATATCACGAGACATTTTATCGAACTCCGCGGAATCGGAATCATCGATGCCAAAGCGCTGTTTGGTGTGGAAAGTGTAAAAAATACCCAGTCGATCGATCTTGTCATCAAACTCGAAGAGTGGAACAAAGAGCAGGATTATGACCGCATGGGACTGGAAGAAAAATACATCGAGTATCTCGGAAATAAAGTCGTATGCCATTCGATCCCGATTCGTCCGGGTCGAAATCTCGCGATCATCTGTGAGTCGGCAGCCGTCAACTTCCGTCAGAAAAAGATGGGATATAATGCAGCAAAGGAATTGTACAATCGTGTAACCGCTAGATTGCCGGAATAACATACGCAGTCACAAGGAGGAAAGTCATGGAAAAGTTTTACGTAGGTGTCGATGTCGGAGGCACATCGATCAAGATGGGAATGTTTTCACATACCGGGGAATTGCTTGAAAAATGGGAAATTCCGACGCGTGTGGATGAAGACGAAGAAACAGACCGGATCCTTCCGGATATCGCCGCAAGCATCGAAGAAAAGCGTGCGGAAAAAAATGGAAATATTGTCGGCATCGGACTCGGTATACCGGGACCGGTGACAGACGACGGAACCGTATTAAAATGCGCCAATATTCATTGGCCGGTATTTAACGTCAAAGAAAAATTGTTTGATCTGACCGGCGTAGCCAATATCCGCGTCGGAAACGATGCCAATGTCGCAGCGCTCGGAGAGATGTGGAAGGGCGGCGGACGAGGCTTTGACAGTATCGTCATGGTGACACTTGGAACCGGTGTCGGCGGAGGAGTTATCCTTGGCGGCAAGATTTTGACCGGAGCCAAGGGAGCAGCCGGAGAGATCGGTCATATGACCGTGGAATACGACGAAGAGGAGACGTGTAACTGTGGGACAAAAGGCTGTCTGGAGCAGTATGCTTCCGCGACAGGAATTGTCCGTCTGGCGAAAAAGCAGATGGTTTCCACCTCTTCTCTGGCAAAATTTGACAATTTAACAGCGAAAGATGTGTTTGATGAAGCAAAAGCCGGAGATGTGTATGCCCTTCAGATCGTAGACCGGTTTGCCCGTTATCTTGGCGTGGCACTTGGCAATGTAGCCCAGATCATTGATCCGGAAGCATTCGTGATCGGCGGCGGAGTGGCGAGAGCCGGCAGCATCATCACGGAAAGCATTGAAAAATATTATAATGACAGTGTAATGTTTGCCCTGCGCGGCAAGCAATTTAATCTGGCAGAACTTGGAAATGACGCGGGCATTTACGGTGCCGTGCGTATGGTCCTGTAAGAAAGGAATCAGAGAGCGTGATACAGTTAAAAGAAGGAGAACTTCTGAGCAGTCATACGACATTTCGTATCGGCGGAGCGGCAAAGTATTTTGCTGTGCCAAAAAACGAAGAGGAGATCATGGAAGCGGTGGATTTTGCCATCGTGAAGGACTTACCCTACTATATTCTCGGAAAAGGCAGCAATGTGCTGTTTGCGGACGAAGGATACCCCGGTGTAGTCATTGAGATCGGGGCAGGCATGGAAAAGGTGGAACGTACCGGAGACACCGGAATCCGTGCACAGGCTGGCGTGTCACTGAGTGCGCTGGCGGTATTTGCAGCGAGAGAAGGACTGAGCGGACTGGAATTTGCCGGCGGGATCCCAGGGACGCTCGGAGGCGCCGTGACGATGAATGCCGGCGCGTATGGCGGCGAGATGAAAGATGTCATCGTAAGCGCGAAAGTGATGGACGAAGAAGGGGTGGTTCAGGAACTTTCCTGTGAGGAACTGCAGCTTGGCTATCGTACAAGCATCGTCCAAAAGAAACAGCTTGTCGTGCTGGAAGCAGAATTTTTATTAAAACCGGGAACAACGGAAGAAATTCAGAACACGATGAAGGAATTAAACGCAAAAAGAAGGGAAAAACAGCCGTTGGAATATCCGAGTGCCGGAAGTACATTTAAGCGGCCGGAAGGGTATTTTGCCGGAAAACTGATTGAAGATGCCGGGCTGCGCGGTTACCGCGTCGGAGACGCCCAGGTGTCGGAAAAACATTGTGGATTTGTGGTAAACCGCGGAAAAGCGACCTGTGCGGAGGTGCTTCAACTGATCAAAGACGTGCAGAAAGAGGTCAAAGAGCAGTTTGGCGTACAGCTTGAGCCGGAAGTGCGGATCATACGTTAGAACAGCTGTTTTAGGAACGGTAGAGAAGGAGGGCAAAGATGAGATTTGTAATAGTGACGGGCATGAGTGGTGCAGGACGTTCTTCTGCCATGCGGATTTTGGAAGATGATGGGTATTTCTGTGTAGATAATCTGCCGGTGTCACTTTTGCCAACCTTTATGGAATTGACAAAAAATTCCAGTGAACAGATTGAAAAAGTGGCACTGGGACTGGATATCCGTGTCGGAGCAGAAGCGCTGCGGGAGACGGCAAGTGTACTCCGTTCGCTCAAATCCAAAGGCTATGAGTTTGAGATTCTGTTTTTTGAGGCGAGTACACCGGTTTTGGTAAAACGATACAAGGAGACAAGGCGGCTTCATCCCCTTGCCAAGGGAGGACGGATCGACTCCGGTATCGAAGCGGAGCGGGAACTTCTGATCGAGTTAAAGAGCAGTGCGGATTACATCATTGATACGAGCACGCTTTTGATCCGAGATCTGAAGCAGGAGATTGAGCGGATCTTTGAAGAGGATCAAAGCTGCAATTTCTATCTGACGTTTGTTTCCTTTGGATTCAAATACGGCATTCCGACCGATGCCGACCTTGTCTTTGATGTGCGTTTTCTGCCGAATCCGTTTTACATTGACGATCTGAAACCGCTTACCGGCAACGATAAGCCTGTGTTTGATTATGTCATGAGCAGCGACACGGCAAAGACATTTTTATGTAAATTAAAAGATATGCTTGATTTTTTGATTCCGAATTATATTACGGAGGGAAAAAATCAGCTTGTGATCGCAATCGGCTGTACGGGCGGCAAACACCGCTCTGTTACATTGACCAACGCGATCTACAGTGAATTTGAAAATTCAAATTATGGATGCAAGAAAGAACACCGAGATATTGAGAAGGACAGGTTAAGAAATTTATGTCGTTTTCCAGAAAAGTAAAAGAAGAGCTTGGCGGACAGATAAGCCGGGCGAGACATTGCCAGATAGCAGAGCTGGCGGCGCTTTTTTCCTGCTGTGGACATGTGGTTTCGCAGGACGAGCGAAACTTTTTCGTAAAATTTGCTACAGAAAACTTGACAGTTGCGAAAAAATATTCTATCTTAATTAAGAAGGCATTTCATTTTGATATCGAGATGTCGGTGAGGGGTCACCAATATCTGCTCTACATATTAAATCCGGAGGACGCGTTTATTTTCCTGCAGGCACTTAAGGTTCTGGAGGGAAAAGCACTCGTTCACGAACTGGTCATTCAGCGGAACTGCTGCAAGCGTGCATTTATCCGCGGCATTTTTCTGGCATGCGGTTCGATCACAGATCCGGAGAGGGGCTATCATCTTGAAATGGCGGTCGGAACGACGCGGAAAGCAGAAGAACTGGTAGAGATCTTGGCAGATTTTCACATTCCGGCGAAAATAGTGGAACGCAAAAAAAACTATATTGTGTATATTAAAGAGGGGGCACTGATCGTAGATCTTCTTAATGTCATGGAAGCCCATGTGGCATTGATGGATTTTGAAAATGTCCGGATTTTGAAAGAAATGCGGAATTCCGTCAACCGGCAGGTGAACTGTGAGACGGCAAATATCAAAAAGACCGTCACGGCAGCGACCCGGCAGATTGAAGATATACGTTATATAAAAGAAACAATTGGTTTTGGAACCC
>DJNB01000178.1 GCA_002435545.1 Lachnoclostridium sp. UBA6475 | reverse complement strand
AGGGGGGCATTTGGCAATCGGCAGATATGAGAAAAAGGCCACTAGGTGACCTTTTTCTGGGGAATAGAGAACTAAACTATATATAGGCAATCATTAGGTTATCCCAATGATAACGGCAATAAAAAATGGCAACTCGCCTAAGGCGAATCACCATTGATTCATATATATAGTATCGCAAAATGCGGCAAATGTCAAGATTTTTTTGAAACAATTGTGCCATCGTCGTTGATCTGGTGATAGATCCGGTATACATAAGCGGCTGCGATGACACAGATGCCACCGGTGATCAACAGATTAAATGTCAAATTTAAAAGTTCCATATTGTTCAGATACGACGGCAGATAGGCGATGATGTGAATCAGGATCGCAATCGGAAACAACGGTTTTAGCTTCCGGTTATTGACCGCCATAAAGACAAGGATCGTGAGGGAAATCTGCAGCGCAAGCAGGAACATCCGCTCAATTCCATAAGAGACATATTCACTTGTCGGAATTGCCATCAGAGCAGCCAAATTATTTTTCTGCTCAACCAGTTTTTCACCGGTAATGCCGAGTTTGTTGAAATATTCATCGACACCGAGCGAATTGACGAGCAGTGCCAGCACGAAATTTCCCATAAAAAGGGAACTGCCGTAAGCNNCCGCCGTGTCCCAGTCCGAAGAGCAGGGCATTTTGCTTGTCCGGCGTTTTCTTCATCATGTATTTTAACCCGATAAATTTACCGGTTTCTTCAATGATGCCGGCAAGTACTGCGCCGTACAATGCATAATATACCGGATGGATGCTTCGGTTTAATACGGAAGAGAGCGACAGACCGCCCAGCAGAATGATGTTGATCAGTCCACTCACACCAAAGGCAAACAGTGCATAAAAAAGAAGTCCTTTCAAAAAGGAGGTGATCTTCGCACCGGTTTTCGTTTTCATATACGCAAGAGCGATAAAAGGTATACCCATGCATACCAAAGCGACGATAACCATTCCCATCATGGAATTTTTCGAGAAGGCAGTCGCCATAAGAACCATTTTCGTCATAGGAATCTCCATTTCTGTATGTAGTGTGTTTGTAATTATAATGTAACTATTCAGGCTCCCCCACCGCTCCTAAATTGTTACGGTTTGTATAATAATATAACACGACTTCCTATTGAAAAACAAGAGAAAAATGGTATACTTAAAGAAATACTATGAGAAAGGGAAAATGACATGCCAAATCACTTTTTTACCATATTATCCAAATATTGTCAGCAAGATATCGTTCCGATGCACATGCCGGGGCATAAAAGAAATCCGCTGTGTACGATGCCAGATCCCTATTCTCTTGATGTGACAGAGGTTCCGGGTGTGGATGATCTGCACCACCCGGAGGAGATGATCCGTGACCTGATGGACGATCTGACAAAATGGTACGATTCCAAACAGACCTATCTTCTGGTAAATGGAAGTACGTGTGGGATTTTGTCGGCGATTACGGCGTGCTGTTATCCGGGGGACAAGATCCTGGTGGCGAGAAACTGTCATAAATCGGTCTATAATGCGATCAAACTTCTTGGCCTCCGGCCGGTTTATGTGTATCCCCGAAAGCTGAAGGGCACGATGGGAGAACTGGGGATCGCCGGAGAGATCGAAGTTTCGGAAGTCCGCCGTCTCCTAATGGAAAATCCGGATGTCCGCTGTGCGATGATCACATCGCCGACGTATGAGGGGATTGTTTCCGACATCGCCAGCATCGTGGAGGCAGTACATGAGAAAAATATTCCGCTTGTGGTTGATGAAGCACATGGGGCACATTTTAACTGGCTTCCGACCTTTCCGGAAACCGCGGTGCGGCAGGGGGCAGACCTTGTGATCGAGAGCCTGCATAAGACGCTGCCGGCATTTACGCAGACCGCGGTTCTCCACCGGACGGGAAACCGGATTCGGGAAGACAGGCTGTTGTGGGCGCTTCAGACCTATCAGTCGAGCAGTCCGTCCTACGTTTTGATGGCATCGATCGCAAAATGTTTTGAATATGTGCAGAAGGAAGAAACCTTTTCGGCAGAACATTTTGTGAAAAATCTGAACCGGTTTTATGAAAAGGTAAAGGATTTACAAAAATTGGAAATCACGTACTGCGAAGGAATGGATCGTTCAAAAATTGTCGTCAGCACCGCCCGCACAGAACTTACCGGGCAGCAGCTGGAAGAGGTTCTTCTGGAGCGTTACGGCATTCAATTGGAGATGAGCTGCGGCAATTATGCGCTGGGGATGGCGACGATCTGTGATACGGCGGAACATTTTGACCGCTTTGCGGCAGCACTGTGCGATCTTGACCGGTCGTTATCGTATGCGGAAAAGGGCGCAGAGAGGACATTTACGTACGATATTAAACCGCCGGAGCAGCGGATGTACAGCTATGAGGCAGAGCGGCTGCCCGTAAAAGAGGTGCCGCTTGCGGAGGCAGCAGGCCAGACCGCGGCAAAGGACGTGTACCTATATCCGCCGGGAGTGCCATTTGCGGTCGCGGGAGAAATATTTTCGCAGGAAATGGTTGAGGTGCTTTTGGACGGACAAAAATCCGGTTATGAAGTGCGTGGAGTTGAAAACAATAACGTGTTTGTCTGCAATGACAAAGTTTGAAAAGAGCAGGAGGGATTGCAATGGGTAAATTATTTGTTATCATGGGAAAGAGTGCGACAGGAAAGGATTCGCTTTATCAGAGGATCGTAGAGGATTTTCCGGGACTGAAAGAAGTCGTTACGTATACGACACGCCCGATCCGTGCCGGGGAAACGTATGGCAAAGAGTATTTTTTCGTCAGTGAAGAAGAAATGCATGAGATGCAGGAAGCAGATAAGATCATTGAATGCCGTGTGTATCAGACGGTACATGGTCCATGGTATTATTTTACTGCCAACGACGGTCAGATCGATCTGGAAAAGGGAGATTATATCCTTATTACGACGCTGGAAGGATACCGCAAACTGGAGACATTTTTTGGCATTGAGCAGGTCGTTCCAATCTATATTGAAGTCGATGATTTTGAACGTATTGAGCGGGCATTGAAACGCGAAAAAGAACAGAATACACCGTGTGTAGCGGAACTGTGCCGCCGTTTTCTCGCCGATGAAGAGGACTTTTCCGAGGAAAAACTTGGCGAGACGGGCATTGACATCCGGGTTCAGAATGACAATTTCGAGGAGGCACTTGCCCATATCGAAACGATGATACAGCATCAGGTGTGATTTTCTGGTTGCAACACCAGCGAATTTCATGGTATACTTAAAGATGGAATGGATTGCATTTTGAGGGAGGTGTGAAAGGATGGAAATTAAAGTAGATCCGATGCAGCAGACCGTGGCTGCAACGACGACAAGACAGACGCAGAATACGGGAGAAGATTTCAAGTTCACGTTGATGAGTTCTCTGGAAGAAGAGGGCCTACAGGCGCGCCTTTCACTCATGATGGAAGACATTACGATGCAGGGGAAAAAACTTGGAAAGCACATGGATGTGCGTGATATGCGCCAGTACCGGAAACTGATCCAGGAATTTATGAACGAGATTGTAAACCGTTCGCACAAATTCAGCCGTGAGAACTTCCTTGACCGGAGGGGACGGCACCGCGTGTATGGCATGATAAAACGTGTCAATGTGGCATTGGATGAACTGGCGGGAGAACTGATCAAAGAAGAAAAAGACCACCTTGGGATTCTCGCAAAGATCGATGAGATACGAGGGATGCTTCTTGATATACTGACATGAGAAAGGATGGTGGTACCTATGTTTTTATTTTCAGAGATAATGGGACATGAAGATATAAAAGAACATTTGCAGATGGCAATCCGCGAAGATAAGCCGTTTCATGCCTACATTTTCCAGGGCGAAGTGGGCTGTGGCAAAGAGACGATGGCGAGAACCTTTGCAGCCGGACTCCAATGTACGGCAGAACAGGAGGTGCGGCCATGTGGAAAATGTCCGTCCTGTAAACAGATTGATTCCGGAAATCAGCCGGACGTGATCTGGGTAACGAGAGAATTATCGAGTATCGGCGTGGACGATGTGCGCGAAAAGATCAATTCTGAGATGGCGATCAAACCATTTTCGAGTCCATACAAAATCTTTATCGTGCCGGAGGCGGAGAGAATGACCGAGGCGGCGCAGAATGCTCTCTTGAAAACGATTGAGGAGCCGCCGGAATACGGGATCATCATTCTGCTCACGAGTAATATGAGTGCGATCCTGCCAACGATCCAGTCAAGATGTCTGACGCTGGAGTTTCGACCGCTTACGACGGCGGCAATCGAGAAATATCTGATCGATACGTATCATGTGGTGGATTACCGCGCACGGACGAGCGCCATATTTGCGCAGGGAAATCTTGGAAAAGCGATCCGCTATATTGAATCCGAAGATTTTGAGGAAAAAAAGAATCAGGTATTGTATTTGTTAAAAAATGTAAGAAATATGACCGTTTCGGAAATGCTGGAAAAAATAAAAGAGATCGGGGAAGACAAGGACAATATCAAAGATTATATTGATCTTATGGTTCTCTGGTATCGCGATGTGCTTTTATTTAAAGCAACCAAAAATATGAATCAGCTGGTATTTCAGAGCGAATTCCGTGCGATATCGGAAGAAGCCAGTCAGCGTGATTACGAAAAGATAGAAGAGATATTAAGTGCTTTTGACAAAGCGAAACTTCGTCTCAAAGCCAATGTAAACTTTGAGGTGGCGATGGAACTCATGCTTTGTACGATGAAGCAGTAAGAATAGATAAAGTGAGGTAAAAAAGTGAAGATTATTATCGGAGTACGTTTCCGCCAGGCGGGCAAAATTTACTATTTTGATCCGGGAAAGGAAAAAGAAAATATAACGCGCGGCACGCGTGTGATCGTAGAGACGGCAAAAGGAGTCGAGATGGGGACAGTAGTTCTTCCACCGACGGAAATGCCGGAAGAAAAGATTGTAGCACCTCTGAAAGGAATCGTTCGTCTTGCGACGAGAGAGGACAAAGACCAGGAGGAAAAAAACCGGGAGAAAGAAGCAGAGGCCTTTGTGATCTGCAAACAAAAAATTGCCAAACATAAATTGGAAATGAAACTGATCGCGGCAGAATATACGTTCGACCGCAACAAACTGTTGTTTTATTTTACGGCAGATGGAAGAATCGACTTCCGTGAACTGGTAAAAGATCTCGCGTCGGTATTCCGTACGCGTATTGAACTGCGCCAGATCGGAGTCCGCGATGAGACAAAGCTGTGCGGCGGCATCGGTATCTGCGGAAGAGCACTCTGCTGTCATACCTATCTTTCCGAATTTGCGCCGGTTTCCATCAAAATGGCAAAAGAGCAGAACCTGTCACTCAATCCAACGAAGATTTCAGGAGTGTGCGGTCGCCTGATGTGCTGCCTGAAAAATGAGGAAGAGGCATACGAGGAACTGAACCGGAGCCTGCCAAATGTCGGAACGCGCGTGAAAACGCCGGACGGACTCAATGGAGAAGTGCAGAATGTCAGTGTATTGAAGCAGAAAGTCCGCGTCATCGTAACCCTTGACAATGACGAAAAGGAAGTGCGTGAATATGCGGCGGCAGAACTGAAATTCCGGAAGGACCGCAAACGCGACCACGGAAAACATGAGGAAGACAAAGAATTAAAAGCGCTGGAAGCGATGGAAAAAAAGGAAGGTAAATCAAAGATCTGATGAACGACTGGATATTACCGGGGGAACGGCTGGATGATCTGCAGCGCGGCGGTTTGATGCTTATCCAGAACCCCAAATGGTTTTGTTTTGGCATGGATGCGGTACTGCTTTCGTCCTTTGTCCGTGTGCCGGAAGGCAAAAATGTACTGGATCTCGGCTGCGGCAATGGTATCATTCCGATCCTTTTGTCCGCAAAGACTAAGGCAGAGCATATCGAAGGACTGGAAATTCAGGCCGACATCGCCGACATGGCGAGACGGAGTGTCGGGTACAATAAATTAGACTCCAGAGTGCATATTACGACAGGAGATATCAAAGAAGCGGCGGTGATTTTTGGAGCGGCTTCTTTTGATGTCATAACGACCAATCCGCCGTATATGAGTGAATCTCACGGACTTACCAATCCGACGGGGCATAAGGCGATCGCGCGCCATGAGTTAAAATGCACGCTGGATGATGTGCTGAATGCAAGTGCAAAACTGCTGAAACCCGGCGGACATTTCTTTATGGTGCACCGCCCGTCGAGGCTTGGCGAGATTATGAGTAAAATGACCGCCTGCCGGATCGAACCCAAACGGATGCAGCTCGTCTATCCGTATGTGGACAAGGAACCCAATATGGTATTGATCGAGGGCACACGGGGCGGCAATCTGGGCATGAAGATAGAAAAGCCGCTTATCGTATACAAAGAGGTAAATGTGTATACCGAACAATTGTTACAGAATTACTAGGAAATGAGGCTATTATGGGAACATTATATTTGTGTGCTACGCCGATCGGGAATCTGGAAGATATCACACTGCGCGTGCTTCGGACATTGAAAGAAGTGGATCTGATCGCGGCGGAGGACACCAGACAGACGATCAAACTTCTCAATCATTTTGATATCAAGACACCACTTACCAGTTATCACGAACACAATAAATATCAGAAGACCGGAGTGCTGGTCAATGAACTGCTGGCAGGAAAAGACATTGCCGTCGTGACGGATGCCGGTACGCCCGCGATCTCGGATCCGGGAGCGGAACTGGCGCTGGCAGCTTACGAAGCCGGGATTCCGGTGACCTCTCTGCCGGGAGCTTCTGCCGTCATCACCGCGCTTACGCTGGGTGGCCTTTCGACGCGCCAGTTTGCTTTTGAAGGTTTTCTGCCGATGGATAAGAAAGAACGGGCAAGAGCCTTAGAACGCCTGAAAAATACGACGTATACGACGGTATTTTACGAGGCGCCGCACCGGTTGGTAAAGACATTACAGGCAGTCGCGGAAGTGCTGCCGGGAACGCGTAAGATCGCAGTGTGCAAGGAACTTACCAAACGGCACGAAAAGGTGATGCAGTGTACGCTGGAAGAGGCTTGTTCGTATTATGAAAAAAATGAGCCGAAGGGCGAATTTGTATTTGTTGTGGAGGGCGCGGACATTGAAGAACTGGAAAGCCTGGAACAGCAGAAATGGGAACAGGTTCCGATCGAAGAACATATGCAGAACTATCTCGCCCAGGGAATGGAGCGGAAAGAGGCAATGAAAGCGGTGGCAAAAGACCGCGGTATGACGAAAAACCAGGTATACAAAGAATTGATGAAATAAAATGATACCGCGCAGGCAGCTGAAACGAGGGTGCCTGCGCTTTTTTTTGCCGTGCGCAGTCGTCGGATACAAATAAAAAAAAGTAACCATACGGTTACTTAAAACAAAAAGGAAAGGCTGGAGTCTAGGGGGGCTCCAGCCACACTAAAGGGATATATGATTAAATTAAACCAGCTAGCTTAGCCAATGCCTCGATTGAAGCTACGGAAACCAATTTTCCTTCGTATTCAATCAGGTCTTTATCTGAACCGGTAAATACATCAACAGGCTCATATTTTTTGATCATGATCGCATTTTTCTGAGCAGAAATCTCTACTTCTCCGCGATTCTCAATTCCAAGTGATTTTCTCATTTCCATCGGAATGGTAACTCTTCCTAAGTTATCCAAACGACGTACAATTCCTACATTTTTACTCATGGTCGTCTTCCCCTTTTTTTAGTTATTGAAAGAAATTTTTTGCATATTCTGTACTCACAACCCCTTCAACGATTTACATTCTATCACGAGTCGAGAGATTAGTCAATAAAATAAATATAAAAATATATAAAATATAGGTAAAAGATTACAGCGCCCCACGTTTCGCGCACTGCATTGCCAAAAAACCGATAAAAAATCCGGACATGGCTCCGCTGAAATACAAAACGGGTGCATACCAGCGAAGGGAATCAAAGCCTACGACCAGGGAAGCTGCGAGCCATTGTCCCATACAGTGGGTGATGCCGCCGGCAGCACTGACAGAGAGCATGGATAACCTGTCTTTGGCGGCCCATTTGAGGAAAGCCATCAAAAAGATGCTGAGAATACTTCCGGCGAGGCTGTATAACAAGCTGAATAAACTGCCGAAAGTAAAGGCACTGAGGACAATTCTCAAAAGGGACAGCGAAAGGGTGTAACGCAATCCTTTCTTATATAATGTAAGAAGAAAGATCAAATTGGCAAATCCGATCTTCATCCCCGGAAATGGCAGTGGCAGCGGAAAAAGGTTTTCAAGATAGCCAAATAAAAATGCCAATGCCGTATAAAGCGCATATTCTGCAATTTTTTTTGATCGATTCATAGCAGTCTCCTTTGTTTATCCGCTGATGCCGTCCAATTCGGGTACTGTGCCGGAAGAGGTGATCGCGAGGACAACCTGGTGGGGAAGGCATACAATGCTTTCTCCGGTCTTTGAAATGCCTTTCGTGCGGACACAGATCTGATCCGGGCAGGACGCCGTTTTCATCGTAACTTTATGATCTTTGATGCAAAATGTGTTGGAATCGCCATCTTCTGTCGTGATCGTTTTCTCTATGTTAGAAGAAAGCGGATAGGTGGCAGTGACTTTTCCCTTGACGCGGACCTCTACGACGGAACCATTTTCCACGCGCGGCAGATAGACAGATCCGGCGAGGAGCAGTCCGAGGATCAGAAGCCCGGCCAGAAAGAAGATATCCATGTGGGTTTTCTTCATGACGAATCTCAACTCCTTTTCGCTTATTTTCTTACTATTTTATCATATAAAAATAGTAAAAGAAATAAAGAAAATGTAAATAGTATAAAATATTCACGAAACCGTAAAAAGTCACTTGACACTAGGGATTGTGTAGTATATGATAAAGATACACGTAGTTTTGAAAACTACATGAGGTGTAAATTAAAACAAGATAGATTTGGCGTGATTACGAACGCAGAAATGGAGAAAGATATGAGTTATACCGAAGGAAAGAAGTTTGATTTGGTCGGAATCGCGGATCAGTATATTGAAACAGGATTTGGAGAAGACGGAATTTTAAATTCCATAAAATTTAAAAACGATGAGAATTTTAACTTTTCATATGATGTAATCGATGTCATGGCAAAAAAATGTCCGGACAAACTGGCAATGCTTCACGTATCAAAAGATGGAAGAGAACGTTATTTTACATTCCGTGATATCGCAAAATTTACCAATATGACAGCAAATTATTTCAGTTACCTCGGAATTAAGCGCGGAGACAAGGTAATGCTCGTTCTGAAACGTCATTTCCAGTTCTGGTTCTCCATCCTTGCGCTTCATAAGATCGGAGCGATCGCGATCCCTGCGACCAACCTGCTTACCCGCAAAGACTTTGAATACCGTTTCAAAGCAGGCGAGGTGGATGCGGTTGTATGTACGGCAGACGGCGACGTTTCCCGTGAAGTCGATAAGGCATCCCGCGGAAATACGACATTGAAATTGAAGATCATGGTAGGCGGCGCGCGTGAGTCCTGGCACTGCTTTAATAAAGATATCCAGTACTTTTCGGCGAATTTTACCAAACCAAAAGATGTGCCGGGCGGAGACGATCCGATGCTGATGTTCTTTACTTCGGGTACGACGTCTTATCCCAAGATCACGACACACAATTATAAATATCCGCTGGGACATTATATTACTGCCAAATATTGGCATCAGGTAGACCCGGACGGCATTCATTTCGCCATTTCCGATACCGGCTC
>DJNB01000047.1:2695-2847 GCA_002435545.1 Lachnoclostridium sp. UBA6475 | reverse complement strand
ATTCCCCCTACAATCCCAATCGTATTCTCATCACTGTGATATAACGGAAAATGCATCAAAGCAGATGGTATAATCATTATCCATCCTATTTTCCACCAACGTTTTCCACAATAGTCATGAGCAAATTTCCATGTATCCATATTTTTCATTGA